>NZ_QHCP01000003.1:725113-814887 GCF_003182415.1 Actinokineospora spheciospongiae
GAAGTCCGACGCCGCGTCGCTGGACGAGTACGCGACGTTCGAGAACTTCGGGGTGGATTCCCTGGTCAGCCTGAACATCATCTCCCGGTTCGAGCGGGACCTCGGGGACCTGCCGTCCACGCTGCTGTTCGAGCACCTGACCATCGACCAGCTCGCCACCCACCTGCTCACCACGCACCGCGCCGAGCTGACCGCGCTGCTGGGCGTCCCGGCGGCCCCGGAGCCGGTCCCGGCCCCCGCCGCGCCCGTGGTGTCCGAACCCGTGTCCACCGACGACGTCGCGATCATCGGTGTGGCGGGCCGCTACCCGGGTTCACCGGACCTGGACGCGTTCTGGCGCAACCTGTCCGCCGGGTACAGCGGCATCACCGAGGTCCCCGCCACCCGGTGGGACTGGCGCGAGCACTTCGACACCGGCCGCGCGCCGAACACCACCTACAACCGCTGGGGCGGCTTCCTCGACGGCATCGAGCAGTTCGACGCGGGCCTGTTCGGCATCCTGCCGCGCGACGCCGCCGACATCGACCCGCAGGAGCGGCTGTTCCTGGAGACCTGCTGGGAGCTGCTGGAATCGGCCGGGTACTTGGGTGAGGCATCCAAGGAGCAGGCCACCGGCGTGTTCGCGGGCCTGATGTACGGCGGCTACGGGCTGCTGGCCGCCGCCCAGGACTGGCCCGCGGGCCGGTTCGCCACCGGGCACTCGGCGTACTGGTCGGTGGCGAACCGGGTGTCCTACGTGTTCGACTTCACCGGCCCCAGCTTCGCCGTCGACTCGGCCTGCTCGTCCTCGCTCACCGCCCTGCACCTGGCGGCGGAGTCGCTGCGGCGGGGGGACTGCCGGATGGCCATCGCGGGCGGGGTCAACCTGATCACCCACCCGGCGCACTTCGCCGCCCTCTGCGCCCGCAACATGCTCGCCTCCGGCGACGGCTGCCGCGTGTTCGACGAGGCGGCGGACGGTTTCGTCCCCGGCGAGGGTGTGGGCGCCGTGCTGCTCAAGCCGCTGTCGGCCGCGGTGGCCGACGGGGACGCGGTGTGGGCGGTCCTCAAGGGCAGCGCACTCAACGCGGGCGGCAAGACCTCCGGCTACACCGTCCCCAACCCCAACGCCCAGGCCGCCCTGATCGCCGACGCCCTCACCCGCTCCGGCGTCGACCCCGCCGGGATCTCCTACGTCGAGGCCCACGGCACCGGCACCGCCCTCGGCGACCCGATCGAGCTGACCGCCCTGTCCCGCGCCTATGGCACCGGGTCCCCCATCGCCATCGGCTCGGTGAAGTCCAACATCGGCCACCTGGAAGGCGCCGCGGGCGTGGCGGGCCTGACCAAGCTGCTGCTCCAGTTCCGCCACCGGGCCCTGGTTCCGACGGCGAACCTCACCGCGCTCAACCCGAAGATCGACCTGTCGGAGTCCCGCTTCCGCCCGCAGCTCGCGGCGCAGCCGTGGGAGTCCACCGGGCCGCGGCGGGCGGCCATGAGCTCCTTCGGGGCGGGAGGGGCGAACGCCCACGTCGTCCTGGAGGAGTACGTCGGCGCCCCCGCCACCCCCGACGCGCCGGGGGAGTCGCAGACGTTCGTCCTGTCCGCCCGCACCGACACGGCCCTGCGCGCGCTGGCAGCCGCCGTCGCCGACTTCCTCCCCACCAGCACCGCGCCGCTGCGCGACCTGGCCTTCACCAGCCAGGTCGGCCGCCGCGCCCAACCCCGCCGCGCCGCCTTCACCGTCGCGGACAAGGCGGAACTGGCCGCCGCCCTCGTCGGGTTCGCCCGCACCGGCGAACCCACCGGCGTCGAACCGGAGTGGGTCGCGGGCAAGCGCGAGGACTGGGCCGCCCGCTGGACCACCCCCGCCCGCCGCGTCCACTTCCCCACCACGGTCTTCGACCGCCGCCGCCACTGGATCACCGACGACCCGCACCACCTGGCCCTCGCCCCCGCGACCGTGACCACCGAGGCAGGCCCGGTGCGGGAGTTCGCCGCCGACCACCCGCTGCTGGCCGTCGCGGGGGACCACCTGCTCGCCGGTCAGCGGTGGGTGCCCGGGGTCGCCCTGCTGGAGGTCGCGCGGCTGGCAGCCGGGCTCGGCGCACCGGTCACGGTGTCCGACGTGCGCTGGGTGGCGCCGGTCAACCTCGACACCACCCCCGGACCCATCACCGTCGACCTCGACGGTTCCGCGTTCGCCGTCAACGGTTCCGGCACCACGTTCGCGCGCGGCACCATCACCGCGGGCGCGGCCCTCCCGCAGGCGGCCGTCGAAGGGAAGTGCCCGCGCGAGGTCGACGTCGAGTCGTTCTACTCGGCGTTCAGCCGCACCGGGCTGGAGTACGGGCCCGCGTTGCGCGTCGTCCGTGCGCTGCGGGTCGGGCGGGGGGAGGCCGTGTCGGAGCTGGAGTCCGCGGGCGGCCACCTGCTGGACCCGGGCCTGCTCGACGGCGCCCTGCAAACCGTGTCCGCGCTGTGCTCCGGCACCACCGGCTACCTGCCCGTCGGGATCGGCGCGCTCACCGTCGGCGGGCCGCTCGACGGCCGGGCCCGGGTGCACGTCCGGGAGACCACCCCACCCGGGCGGGTCAACGGGCACCGGCGGTTCGACCTGCGGCTGTCAGGCGCCGACGGCGTGGTCCGCCAAGCCGTCACCGGCCTGGAGATCGCCCCCCGCCGCACCGAACCGACCGAGACCCGCTACCTGCGCCCGGTGTGGACGGCCGCGCCCGCGGTCGACGAGGCCGCCGCGCCCCCGCGCACGCTGCTCGTCGCGGGCGACCCCGGCCTGCGCGCCGAACTGGCCGACCGCCACCCCGACGCCGAGGTCATCACGATCACCGCGGGCGACCGCGCGCACTACCGCGAACAGGTCGCCGCACTGGTGGCCCGGGGCCGGGTGCCGGACACCATCGTCGCCGCCGGAGCCGCGTTCGAGCCGGTCCTCTGGCTGAGCACCGCCGTCCTGGAACGCGACCGGTCGGCCGCGCTGCGCGTCCTCGCCGTCTCCACCTCCGACGCCCCCGAGCACACCGCCGTCGCGGGCACGCTGCGCACCCTGGCCCTGGAGCACAGCCGCTTCGCCGGTGCCCGCGTCCAGGTCGACGCGGGCGCGGCCGACCGGGTGGTCGACGAACTGCGCGCCCTGCACACCGGTGCCGCGGAGATCCGGTACGTCCACGGCACCCGCCTGCGCAAGACCCTGGAGCGCTTCGAACCGCCCGCCGCGACCGCGCTGACCGTCCGCCCGGACGGCACCTACCTGGTGACCGGCGGCGCGGGCGCCCTCGGCCTGCACTTCGCCGCCTTCCTCACCGAACGCGGCGCCGGTTCCGTCGTCCTCCTCGGCCGCTCCGACCTCGACGCCCCCACCGCCGCCAAGGTCGCCGCCCTCGGCGCCCGCTACCACCGCACCGACCTGGCCGACGCCGAGCAGGTCACCGCCCTGGTCGCGTCCCTGCCCGCCGACACCCCGCTGCGCGGCGTCATCCACGCCGCCGGGGTCACCCGGGACGCGCGCGCCGTCGTCAAGACCGAGGACCAGGTGGCCGCGGTCCTGGCGCCCAAGGTCGACGGCACCCGCAACCTGGACGCCGCCACCGCGGGCGCCCCCCTGGACTTCTTCGTCCTCTTCTCCTCCGTCTCCGGCGAGGCGGGCAACCCCGGCCAAGCCGACTACGCCTACGCAAACGCTTTCCTCAACGCCTACGCCACCCAGCGCACCGGCCCCGGCCGCACCCTCGCCCTCGGCTGGCCCCTCTGGGCCGAAGGCGGCATGACCGTCGACGAGGCCACGGTGACCCTCTTCGCCCGGGTCTGGGACATGGTCCCGCTCAGCACCCGGGCGGGCTTCGAAGCCTTCATCCGCGGCCTGGCGAGCACCGAACCGTCCCTGGTGGTCGTCGAGGGCCCCGTCCGCGCACCCGCCACCGCCCCCGCCGCCCAGCCCCCGGCCGGGCCGGGCGTCGACCGCGCGGAGGTCGAACAGGCCCTGCGCGGGCTCGCCGCCGGGTTCCTCCTGGTGGACGAATCGGACGTGGACGTGCACGCGGAGCTGCTGGAGCTGGGCTTCGACTCGATCACGTTGACCGAGCTGGTGAACCGGGTGAACGACCGCTTCGGCCTGGAACTCCTGCCCACGGTCCTCTTCGAGTGCCCCGACCTGACAACCTTCGCCGACCACCTGTGCGACAACCACGGCGCCGCCGTCGCACCCCCCACGGCGGAACTCGACCTCGAACGCGAACTGCGCCTCCTGGCCGCCGGGTTCCTCCTGGTGGACGAATCCGATGTGGACATGCACGCGGAATTGCTGGAGCTGGGCTTCGACTCGATCACGTTGACCGAGCTGGTGAACCGGGTGAACGACCGCTTCGGCCTCGAACTCCTCCCCACGGTCCTCTTCGAGTGCCCCGACCTGCTGGCCTTCGCCGACCACCTCCGCACCCAACACCCCACCGCCCTGACCCCCGCCCCCCCGACCCCCCTCGCGCGCGCGCCCCACATGCCCCACCGCACCCAGGGGGCTGACCCCGAGGCCAGTCTACCGCCGGTGGGCGACGGAACGGCTGGTGTGGATCTTGCTTGTGGGCAACTCGGGGAGCTGTCCACAGGGGAGCTGTCGGGGTTGACCGCCGGGGCGTGGAGTGGGTCCGCTGGGCTGGGTGGTGGAGCTGGAGTGGGGGATGGCGCCGGGGTGGGCGGGAACGCTGGGGTGAGGGGTGATTCCGGGTTCGGCGGGAATTCTCAGGTGAGTGGTGGCGCCGGGCTGCGCGGAACTGTAGAGCCGAGCGGGAGCGCCGGATTCGGCAAGGCCGCTGAGCCACTTGCGGGTGCTGTGCCGCGAGGGGCAACTGAGCCACTCGGGGGCACTGGACTGAGCGAGTCCACCGGGCCAGGTGCGGATGCTGGGCTGGGAGAGCCTGCCGGGCCGATCGGGAGTGCCGGACTGAGCGAAGCCACTGGACCAGGTGCGGATGCCGGGCTGCGAGAGGCTGCCGGGCCACGTGGGAGTGGAGGACTGGGCGGGGTTGCTGAGCCACCTGTGAGTTCCGAACGGAGAAAGGCTGCTGGGCCACCTGCGAGTGCTGGGTCGGGCGAAGCCGCCGAGTCGTTTGCGGGTGCCGAGGTGAGCGGGGCTGCTGGGTCGAGCGGGAGCGCCGGGACGCACGGCGGGGGCGCGGAGGTCGGTTCGGGCCGTACGGAGCAGGTTGGGCCGGGGAGCGTGGAATCGCCCGTCGGGGTGGCCGCGGGCGGCTACTCGGCCGCGGAGCCGGTGGCGATCGTGGGGATCGCCGGGGTGTTCCCGGGGTCCGCCGACGCGGGTGGGTTCTGGGCGAACCTGGTGGCCGGGGCCGACCTGGTGCGGACCGTGCCGGAGGACCGGGCCGACCTGCGGGCGAACCCGGACAGCCGGGACGCGCGCGGCGGGTTCCTCGATGACATCGACGCCTTCGACGCCAAGCTGTTCGGGATCTCCCCGCGCGAAGCGGCGGTGATGGACCCGCAGCAGCGGTTGTTCCTCCAGCAGGCCTGGCGGGCGGTGGAGGACGCCGGGTACCGGCCGAGCGCGCTCGCGGGCACCGAGACCGGGGTGTTCGCCGGGGTCGCCACCACCGACTACGACGAGCTGCTCAAGGAGCACGGTGTCGCCGTCGAGGCGCACACCGCCACCGGGATCGCGCACTCCGTGCTGGCCAACCGGGTTTCCTACCTGCTCGACCTGCGCGGGCCGAGCGAGACGGCGGACACCGCCTGCTCCAGCTCGTTGGTGGCCATCCACCGGGCGGTGCGGTCGATCCAGGCGGGGGAGTGCGCGCAGGCCATCGCGGGTGGGGTCAACGTGATCCTCAGCCCGGGGCTGCTGATCGCGTTCACCAAATCCGGGATGCTGTCCCCGGACGGCAGGTGCAAGACCTTCGACGCCGCCGCCGACGGGTACGTGCGCGGGGAGGGCGCGGGCGCGGTGCTGCTCAAGCCGCTCCGCCGCGCCGTCGACGACGGCGACCACGTGTACGCGGTGATCAAGGGCAGCGCCGTCAACCACGGTGGGCGCAGCACCTCCCTCACCGCCCCCAACCCGCTCGCCCAGGCCCGCGTCCTCGTCCGCGCGCACCGCGACGCCGGGGTCGACCCGGACACCGTCACCTACGTCGAGGCGCACGGCACCGGCACCCGGCTCGGCGACCCGATCGAGGCGGAGGGGTTGAAGAAGGCGTTCACCGAGCTGTACGGGTCCCGCGGGTTACCCGCCTCCGGCCACATCGCCCTGGGCACGGTGAAGACGAACATCGGCCACCTGGAAGCTGCGGCCGGGATCGCGGGCGTGCTCAAGGTGGTCCTGGCGATGCGGCACGGCGTGCTCCCCGCCTCGTTGCACTACTCCTCGCCGAACCCGTACCTGCGGTTGGCCGGGACGCCGTTCGAGGTGCTGTCCGCCGCGCGGGTGTGGGAGCCGGTGCCGGACGCGGGTGTGCCGGTGCTGCGGGCGGGCATCAGCTCGTTCGGGTTCGGCGGGACCAACGCGCACCTGGTGCTGGAGAACGGCCCGGCGCGGCCGCGGTGCGCCACCGTGGACGGCAGGCGGTACCTGGTCCCGCTGTCGGCGCCGGACGAGGAGTCGCTGGCCCGCTACGCCACCGCGCTGGCCGACCACCTGGAGGCCACGCCGGAGGCCCACCTCGCCACCGTCGCCCACACGCTGCAAACCGGTCGGGCACCGCGGGCCGCCCGGCTCGTGATCGCGACCAGCGACCGCGCCGACCTCGTCGCCCGGCTCCGCACCCTCGACGGGGTTCGCGGCACGGCGGTGAAGAACGCGGCCCCGGCCACCGGCGACGAGCCCGCGGAGGAGTTGGCCCGGCTGTGGGCCGCGGGCGCGGAGGTCCCGTGGCAGCAGTGGTGGGGTCACCGCAGGCCGAACCGGGTGCCGCTGCCGCCGGTGCCCTTCGCCACCACCCGGCACTGGTTCACCCCGGTCGACCGGCCCGCGGCACCGGGCGGGGAGACCACCACGGCGGTTCCCGCCCACACCGCTCCCGGGGCCGACGTGCCGGTGGCCGAGCCCGGCGTGGCAGCGGCCCACAAGGTCGCGGAGTCGCCGCAAGTGGTGGGCGCCGCAGCCGAGGTGAGGCTTCCCGTCACCGTTCCCACCCCCCGAACCGGCTCACCCGACCGACCCACCAGTTCGAGCACAGACACCGGAGGACGAGCGATGTCCAGCCCCCGCCCACGAGGACCCAAGCTCGTCCTGAGCACCCCGACCCGGTCCGCGCCCCCGGCCGCACCGGTCGTCGCCCCGGCCCCGGTGGCCGTGGCCGCGCCGGTCGCCGTGCAGCCCGCGAGCAGTGCGGGTGCGGGACTGCGGGAGTCGGTGCGGGAGAAGCTGTCGGAGATCCTCGGCATCCCCACCGACGAGATCGCCGACGACTCCTCGTTCACCGAGTTGGGGCTCGACTCCATCTTCCGGATGGACTTCGCCCGCCTGTTCAACGCCGAACTGGGCACCGAGCTGACCGCCGCCGAGCTGTACGAGTACGACACCATCGACGAGCTGGATGCCTTCGTGGCGGGGTTGGGGATCACCGCGCCCGCCCAGCCCGTGCAGGCTCAGCCCGCGGTGGCTGAGCCTGCGGCCGTGGTGCCCGCGCTCGTCGCGGTGCCGCCGGTGGCCGCCGGGCCGGTGGTGGCTGCCGCGTCGCCGGTTGCCGCCGGGCCGGTGGTGGTCGTGCCGCTGCCGGTTGCCGCGCCGCCGGTTGCCGCGCCGCCGGTTGCCGCTGCGCCGGTGGCCCCGGCGCCGGTGGTGGAGACCCCGGCCGTCGTGGCGGCGCCTGCCGTGCCGGTGGGGGAGCCGGTGGAGTTGGTGCGGCGGTTCATCGCCGAGGAGCTGGGGCGGGACGTGGACCCGGCCGTGTCGTTCACCGACAACGGGTTCAGCTCGTTCGACATGCTGCGGGTCGTCGGGGCGCTGGAGAAGCGGTTCGGGGCGCTGCGCAAGACGCTGCTCTTCGACCACCCGACCGTGGCGGAGTTGACCGCCCAGCTCGGTGATGACATCGCCGCGAAGCTGGCCACCGTGGACAGCGCGTTCGTCCCCACGATGGTCATCGGCGGCGGCGACTGGACCGTGCTGGAGAAGGACCGGCTGGACGAGCGGCCCGAGTTCGCGTCCGTCGTCGCCGAGCTGGAGCGCGAGCACGGCCGCGAGGGCGGGCTGCCGGGCCGCGACATCGCGCCGCTGATCTTCCTCGGTGCGCAGCGGAAGGGGTACTTCAACTTCTCCCGCCGCGACCGGGTGATCTTCTCCTGGAGCTACGTCGGGCCGGACGCGTACTTCCCGCGGCTGGCGCGCGAGTACACCGAGTACGCGGCGGCCAACGGCCTCCAGCCGAACCTGCTCGGCCTCGACCGCCTGGAGGACGCGGACGGCATCCCGTTCACCGCGACCCCGTTCGGCGCGTTGCAGCGGCTCGACGACCTGAGCACGTTCACCGTGCAGGGCAGCAAGATGCAGCGGCTGCGGTACGTGCTGAACAAGTTCGAGCGCGCGGGCCGCTGCGCGCTGACCGAGTACGCCGTCGGCTCCGACCCGGCGGTCGACCGCCAGATCACCGAGATCATCGACGAGTGGGCCGACGGGAAGCCGATGGTCAACCCGTACGTGCACACGGTGCGGGAGGAGATCGGCCACGGCGTGCTGGCCCCCCGGCACCGCATGTTCCTCACCAGCGTCGCCGACCGGATCGTCAGCGCCGTCATCGTCACCAAGATCCCGTCGCAGGCGGGTTACCTGCTCGACCTGGAGTTCTACCGCCACGACATGCCGCTCGGCGGTCTGGAGTGGACGGTGGTGAAGATCATCGAGCGGACCGTGGCCGAGGGCGCCACCGTCTTCAGCTTCGGCGGCAGCTTCGGCGCGAAGGTCGCCAACTCCCCCAACGCCGACCCCGACCTGGAGGCGGGCCTGGAGGAGCTCCGCTCCCAGGGCATCTTCACCGGCGACGGGAACTTCCGCTTCAAGAACAAGTTCCGCACCACGAACCTCCCGGTCTACCTGTGCAGGCCCGCGGGCGTCCCCAACGCCGACGTCGCCGACATCATCCTGATGATCGCCAACCCGGCCAACCGCGCCGCCCGCCAGTCCACGCCCCCGGTTGTCCACAGGACCGCCGCCGGAGGTTCCGAACCGTCGGTCCCCCCGGGTAACGTTGAAAACGGGGGTCCCCCGGGAAAGTTGATCTTGGGGACGGCTGGTGGGGGTGCGGGTGCCGAGGCGCTGACGGAGGTTGTCCACAGGGCCGACGGCGCAGGTTCCGGATTGTCGGGTGTGGACGGTAATGTGGAAATCGGGGGTCCCCAGGGCCGGATGATCTTGGGCGGTGGGGGGACCGCGGCGGGTGTCGGTGCTGTGGGTGCGGCGGGTGCTGCGGCTGCGGGAGGTGCTGTCGGCGCGGGTGGTGCCGCTGCCTCGGTGGGCACCGCTGGTCAGGTGGGCGACGCTGCCTTGGCGGGTGCCGGTGGCCGGGTGGGCAATGCGGGCTCGGTGGGCACCGCTGGCCGGGTGGGTGCCGGTGGCCGGGTGGGCGACGCGGGCTCGGTGGGCACCGCTGGCCGGGTGGGTGCTGGTGGCTCGGTGGGTGCGTCCGGCTTGGTGGGCACGTCCGGTCCGGTGGGTACGGCGGGGCAGGCGGGCTCGGTGGGCGCGGTTGGGCGGGCAGGCGGGTCCGATTCGGCGGGTGTGGCTGGCCAGGTGGGTGCCGGTGGTTCCGCGGGTGGGGCGGCCGGGATCGCCGGGGTGGCTCGGGTCACCGCTGATGTCGCGTTGGGGGATCGGGATCGGGTGTTGGCCGATCACGGGCACAACCCGTTGCTGGTGCCGTCGGCCGCTGTCGAGTTCGACCTGCTGACCGACTCGTGGGCGGAGTTGGGGCACGCCGCGGTGGGGCAGCGGCGGCGGGAGTTGGAGGGGGCGCCCGGGCGGGCGATCGCGGGGACGCTCCCCTTCGACACCATCGTGCCCACCGCGTCCGGGAAGTCCGCCGAGGCCGCTCTGTGCCGGGCGTGGCCGCGGCGCGGGGTTGTGCTGCACAACGGGGTGTTCCCGTCCTGGTACTTCAACCTCGTCGACAACGGGTTGGAGCCCCGGGAGGTGCCCACCGTCGACCTGGATTGCCCGTTCGGTGGGGATCTCGACATCGAGGCGTTGGACGCCGCGTTGGAGCGGGGGACCGCCTTCGTGTGCGTGGAGGTGGGGGCGAATTCGCGGGGTGGGGCGCCGATGTCGTTGGGGAACCTGCGGCGGGTTCGGGACACCGCCCGGTTGCACGGGGTTCCGCTCGTCCTCGACGCGACGCGGGTGTTGGAGAACGCGTTGGCGATCACTCGGTTGGAGCCGGGGCAGCAGCGGCCGGTGTGGGACGTGGTGACCGACGTCCTGGGGTTGGCCGACGCGGTGACGCTCAGTCTTTCCAAGGACTTCGGGGTGGACTTCGGTGGGGTGGTGGCGACCAGTGACCCGGAGGTGGCGCACCACCTGAACGAGCGGGTGGCTTCGCGCGGGCACGAGATCGGGCTGCACGCGCGGACCACCCTGGCCAAGGCGTTGGCCGACCGGGCCTGGAGTGAACAGGCGACGGCTAGGCGGGTCGCCCAGGTGACGACGTTGCGGACGGCGTTGGAGCAGGGTGGGGCGGCCGTGCGCGGCGGGGGGGACGCGCACTGCGTGTTGCTCGACGTCTCCCACCTCTCCGCCACCCACGCCCACCCGGTGCAGGCTTTCCTGACCGCTCTCTACCGCGTCACCGGCATCCGGGCGGGTGGGCACCTGGCGGGGGAGAACCTGGTGCGGCTCGCCGTGCCGTTGGGGTTGACCGACATCGGGACGATCACCACCCGGCTGTTGGCGTTCCTCGCGGACCCGACCCCGATCCCGGACCTGGTGCCCGCCACCGGGGAGACCGGGCCGCTCGCCGCCTACCACCCGGCCGACCGGGTGCCCCAGGACATCCGGGAGGCCATGGCCGAGGGGCACCAGGCGCGCAGCGAGAACCTGGAGGTCCTGCGCGAGTACAACCCCGACGTCCGGCGGCAGGTCCTGGCCCTGGAGGACGGGGACGTGGAGGTGTTCACCGCCGGGTCCGGGCGGACGCTGCTGCTGATGCTGCCGTTCAACATCGGGGCCGGGTTGTTCGGGCCGCAGTTCGCCGCGCTGGCGCAGTCCTACCGCGTGACCGTGGTGCACCACTCCGGGGTGGGGGCCACGACCGCCGCGCGGGACCTGACCTACGACGGGATCGCGGACCTGACCCGGCGGGCGCTGGCGGCGCTCGGGGAAACCGGGCCGGTGCACGTGGCCGGGGCCTCCTTCGGGGGGATCACCGCCCAGGTGTTCGCGCTGCGGTACCCGGAGTTCACCGCCTCGCTGACGCTGCTGTGCAGCTCCTACAAGCTGGGCAACCGGTCCGGGGAGGTCAACCGGTTGTCGGTGGTGGCCAGGGAGGACCTGGACAACGTCATCGCCAAGACCGGTTCCGAGCGGCTGCGGGCCGACCGCGCCCGGTTGGAGGAGCTGCTGCTGCGCAGCGAGAGCATGGACCCGCGCACCGGGCTGCGCTACCTGGACGTGTTCGCCGCCCAGCCGAACCTGCTGACCCGGCTGCCGGACATCTCCGTGCCCACCCTGATCGTGCAGGGGCGGCACGACACGGTGATTCCGCTCAAAACGGCGCATCTCCTGCACGGGTCGATCGAGGACAGTCGGTACCACGAGGTGGCCGACGCCGGGCACTGGCCGAACCTGACCAGCCCGGAGGAGACCAACCGGCTCATCGCTGGCTTCCTGGCCGAGCGCGACGCGCTGAACGGAGTGAGGGCATGACCGCGACAGTGGCAGAACCGGTGGCAGACACCGCGCCGGACAACACAGCGCCGGACAACACAGCGCCGGAGAGCGCAGCGCCGAGCCGGGGCGAGCAGCCGGAGTTCGCCGTGGTGGACGGGCACTCCGTGTGGCGGCGGCTGACCGTCCGGCCGGGGATGTGCGGGCACAACTCGCTGTTCGTCGGCCAGGTCGGGGACTGGACGTGGGAGACGGTGACCGCGTTGTGCGACACCAACGTCTTCGCCGCCCGCGACGCCGACGGCAATCCCACCTACCTGGCGTTCTACTACTACCACATCCAGGGCAGCCCGGAGTTCCACCACGGTGGCCTGACCTTCGGCGACCGCATCGAGGTGGCTTCCAGCTCCTTCGACTACGGCAGTGAGTCCGTGCTGACCCTGCACCGGATCAGCCGCAGCGGTGGTGGTTCGGCCAGGACCGCCGTGGACCCGGTGGAGTTCTTCGAGGACCCGCGGCCGGACTGCCTCTACGTGCAGAACTTCAACCGCTGGGTGACCCGCAGCGCCGAGGGCAGCAACGTGGGGCTGGTCAAGAGTTCGCCCCCGGACTTCCGCCACGGGCACCTGCCGACGCTGCCCGCCCGGTACTCGCCCCGCCTGGCCTACAAGCAGGCGCGCACCTCCCACACGTTCCACGACGTCGCCGACCCCGGGTTCCACCAGGTCGGGACGGCCAGCTTCGACTACCAGATCGACATCACCCGCGACATCAACGGCGTCGGGTTGATCTACTTCGCCTCCTACTTCTCCATCGTGGACCGGGCGCTGCTCAAGCTGTGGCGCAGGCTCGGCCGCTCGGACGCCTCCTTCCTGACCCGGGTGGTGACCGACCACAAGCTTTGCTACCTCGGCAACGCCGACGCCGATTCCGTCCTGCGCGTGTCCGTGCAGGCCTACCGGTCGGTCGACGACCCGCGGCACGAGGTGTTCACCGTGGTGGCCACCGACCGCACGACCGGGCGCGCGATCGCCGTCGCCACGATCCACCTGACCACCCCGGAGGTGTCCCGGTGACCAGCACACAATCCACCCACAGCGAGGTCTTCACCGTGGTGCGCGAGGTCGTCAGCGAAATCCTGCCGGAGGTCACCGACATCCCCGGGCACAAGCACCTCAAGGACCTCGGCGCGGACTCGGTGGACCGGGTGGAGATCATCCTGGCGCTGATGGACCACTTCGGGGTGCAGGCGCCGATGTCGGACTTCTCCGCCGTCCCGGACGTGGACCGCCTGGTGGCCTTCCTCGCCGAGCGGAGCACGCGGTGACCGGGATCGAGGCGCTGAACGTCCACTGCGGGTACGCCTACGCCACCGTGCCGGAGCTGTTCCGCGGTCGCGGCCTGGACCCGGGCCGCGTCGAGAACCTGATGATGACCCGCCGGTCCATCGGGTTGCCGTGCGAGGACCCGGTGACGAACGCGGTCAACGCGGCGTTGCCGATCGTCGCGGCGCTCAGCGACGAGGAGCGGGCGAGCATCGAGGTCCTGGTGACCTCCACCGAGTCCGGGGTGGACCTGAGCAAGTCGGTGGCCTCCTACGTGCACGAGTACCTGGGGCTGTCCCGCAACTGCCGGTTCTTCGAGGTCAAGCAGGCTTGCTACGGCGCGACCGGGGCGATCCAGCTCGCCGCGGGCTACCTGGCGTCGGGGATCTCCCCGGGGGCGAAGGCGCTGGTGATCGCCACCGACGTGGCCGTGGTGGACGAGCACGCCGAGTACTCCGAGCCCGCCGCGGGCCACGGCGCCGCGGCGGTGCTGGTCGGGGACGAGGGCACCATCCTGGAGTTCGACCTGGGTGCGTTCGGCAACTACAGCTACGAGACGCTGGACTCCGCGCGCCCGGAGCCGACCTTCGACATCGCCGACGTGGATCGCAGCCTGTTCGCCTACCTGGACTGCTTCAGCAACAGCGTGGCCGACTACCGGTCGAAGGTCGACGGCGCGGACTTCATGACCACCTTCGACCACCTGGTCATGCACACCCCGTTCGCCGGGTTGGTCAAGGCGGGGCACCGCAAGCTGCTGCGCGAGCACGGGGTGCGCGGGCCGGGTGAGGTGGCGGCGGACTTCGAGCGCCGGGTGGCGCCGTCGCTGGTGTACCCGAGTGTCGTGGGCAACCTGTGCTCCGGGTCGGTGTACCTGGCGCTGGCCAGCCTGATCGACTCCGCGCCGCTTCCCGAGCCCGTGCGGGTGGGCCTGTTCTCCTACGGTTCCGGGTGTTCCAGTGAGTTCTTCAGCGGGATCACCGGCCCGGCCGCCAAGGACAAGCTGGCCACCATGGGCATCGGCGAACGGTTGGCAAAGCGGGTCGAGATCGACTTCGACCAGTACCTGGCCGCCCTCGCCGTCAACAAGCAGTGCCTGGTGCCGGTGCCCGACCGCGACATCGACCCGGCGGGCTACGCGCCGATCCTCGACCGCGTCCCGGACCGCAAGGAGCAGTTGCTGTTCACCGGGGTCCGCGAGTACCACCGACAGTACGCGTGGGGCTGACCGTGGCCGGATGGATCAGCGGCGACGCGCTCGCCGACGACGCGCCCACCCGGCTGTTCTGCTTCGCGCACGCGGGCGGTGGGGGCGGGTTCTTCCGCCCCTGGCGGGGTGCGCTGGGCGAGGACACCGCGGTGTGCCCGGTGGTGCTGCCCGGTCGCGAGGGCCGGGTCCGGGAGGCGCCGTTCACCCGGATCGGGCCGCTCGTCGACGCCCTGGTGGACGGGCTCGGTCCGCACCTGGACCGGCCGTTCGCGTTCTTCGGGCACAGCCTGGGTTCGATCGTGGCGTTCGAGCTGGCCAAGCGCCTGCGCGAGACCGGCCACGCCGGGCCGGGCTGCCTGATCGCCTCCGGCAGGCGGGCCCCGCAGCTCCCCAACCGCCGCCGCGACGTGCACGCCCTGCCCAGCGGCGACTTCGTCGCGGAGATGCTGGGCCTGGGCGGCACGCCGCCGGAGCTGGTGCGCCAGCCGGAGCTGCTGGAGTTCTTCCTGCCGGTGCTGCGCGCGGACTTCGAGCTGAACGAGACCTACCGGCCCGCCCCGGCGGCGCCGCTGGACTGCCCGGTGTTCGGCTTCACCGGGGACGCCGACCCGCTGGCCGACCCGGACGAGGTCGCGGCCTGGGCGCGGGTGACGTCCGGGTCGTTCGGGCTGCGGGTGTTCCGCGGTGACCACTTCTACCTCCGCGACAGCACCGGGGTCCTGGCCGCGGTCCGGGCCGACCTGCGCCGCGCCCGCCGCCTGCTTGCTCAGAAGTAGGCAGTGCCACCGGCCGTGGCCACCCCAGACTGGTACCCGGCCCACGAGACCACAGAGGAGCGTGCCCGCCATGCGCGTTCTGTTCGCCTCCAACCCGCACCCGTCGCACATGTTCCCGATGGTCCCGCTCGCCTGGGGGCTGCGGGCGGCGGGGCACGAGATCCTGCTCGCCACCACCTCCGACATCCTCACCAAGCCCACCGGCCTGCACGTGGCCGACATCGCCCCCGGCTTCGACCTGGGCCAGGCCCGGCTCGACCTGGAGCGCGACCACCCGGACGTGGTCGAGGAGATGCAGTCCAAGCCGTTCATGGACATGGACGGGTCGGCGTTCCTGTGGGCCAGGATGGCGGCCGGTCCCATCGGCGACGGCCTGGTCGACATCGCCACCGCGTGGCGGCCGGACCTGGTGGTGTACTCGCAGCTCTGGCCCGCGGGCCTGCTCGCGGCGGCGAAGCTGGGGGTGCCCGCGGTGAGCCACGGCGTCGGGTTCATGCGGACCAGGGATCTGGAGGACCGGCAGTTCGCCGACATGGCCGACATCCGCGAGCGGCACGGGGTTGCCGAGCTGCCGCCGGTGCGGTTGACCGTGGACGTGTCACCGGAGTCGATGGCCGAGTCCGACGGGTTCAACGTCCGGTACATGCCGCACAACGGTGGCGGGGAGATCCCGCGCTGGCTGCTGGAGGAGCCCGAGCGCAAGCGGATCACCGTCACCCTGGGCACGGTGCTGCTCAAGCGGGTCGGCCTGCGGCCGGTGCGCAGGCTGATCGACGAGGCCGCCGAGGTCGACGCCGAGTTCGTCCTCGCCCTGGGCAAGGTGGACTACGCCGAGCTGGGGCCGCTGCCCGCCAACGTCCGCTCCGGTGGGTGGGTGCCGCTGACCGCGCTGTTGCAGACCTCCGACGCGGTGGTGCACCACGCCGGTTCCGGCACCACGTTCACCGCCCTGCACGCGGGCATCCCGCAGTTGATGCTGCCGGTGTTCGGCGACCAGTTCGTCAACGCCGAGACCGTCGCCGCCCGCGGCGCGGCGATCTCCGGGACGCTGGAGGAGATCACCGCCGCCCAGTTGGAGCGGTTGCTGTCCGACGACTCGCTCGTCAAGAGCGCCCGCGACATCCGGCTGGAGATGGCCGCGATGCCGACCCCCGCGCACCTCGCGCACAAACTGTCCACTGTGGTGCACGCTGCCTGAACCGGGCCGCACGAACAAGGAGAAGACGATGGCCTCGATGACCTGGGACACCGAGTTCGAGTGCGTCATCCGCTGCTACCTGCCCAGCCTCGACATGGACGCCCCGCTCGACCCGGACCTGGTGCTGTCCGCGTTCGGCCTGGACTCCATCGGCATGGTGGGCCTGATCGCCTCGCTGGAGCAGATGTACGGCGTGGTGTTCCCGGACGAGGCGCTGGTGCCCGCCAACTTCGCCACCCCCCGGGCGGCCTGGGCGACGGTCACCTCGCTGATCGCCGCGGACCGCCTGGCCGGTTAGGCCGTGCCCGGCGAGGCGGCACGCGCGCTGCCGCGAACCCCGGCGCGCACGGCGGACCGGCCGCTGCACTCCTGGTTCCTCGACGGGGTGGCGGCGAACCCGGCCGGGGTGGCGCTGCGGATCAACTCGGCCACCTGGTCCTACGCCGAGGTCGACGCGCTGGCCAGGCGGTGGGCCGGGGCGCTGGTCCGGCACGCCGCGCCGCGGCGGGTGGGGGTGCTGGCGAGCAAGTCGGTGGAGTCGCACGTGGGGTTCCTCGCCGCCCTGTACGCCGGGGCGGTGTTCGTGCCGCTGAACCCGGAGTTCCCGGTGGAGCGCAACCGGGCGGTGCTGGAGTCCGCCGACGTCGACGCGCTCATCGTCGACCCGGCCGGTGCCGCGCAGCTCGACGGCCTCGGGGAGCTGCCGCCGGTGCTGGCCCCCCGGCTCGCGGAGTGGTCCGGCCCGGTGTCGGTGCCGGTCGTCGTGCCCGAGGCGCGCGACGCGCTGCTCGGCGCCCCCGCCGAGGGGTCGGCCGACGGGTTGGCCTACATCCTGTTTACCTCCGGGTCGACCGGTCAGCCCAAGGGCGTGCCGATCCGGCACCGCAACATCGGCGCGTTCGTGCAGGCGTGCCTGGAGCGCTACGACGTCGGCCCGACCGACGTGTTCAGCCAGGTCTACGAGCTGACGTTCGACCTGTCGATGTTCGAGGTGTGGGTGGCCTGGGCCTCCGGGGCGGCGCTGACCGTGCTCAACCGCCTCCAGGCGCTCAACCCGCTGCGGTACGTCCGCGACCACGGCATCACGGTGTGGACGTCCACGCCGAGCCTGGCCGGGGCGCTGCGCGGGCGCGGCACGCTCGGGCCCGGGAGCCTGCCCGGGTTGCGCGTCACCATGTTCTGCGGCGAGCCGCTGCCGGTGCAGAGCGCCGCCTTCTGGCAGGCCGCCGCGCCGAACGCGGTGGTCGACAACCTCTACGGCCCGACCGAGCTGGCCGTGGCGTGCACCGGGTACCGGTTCGACGCGGCCACCGCCGCCGCGACCGGGACGGTGCCGATCGGCGAGGTCTTCCCGGGGATGCGGTACGCCCTGCTCGACGGCGACACCGTGCACCCGAGCGCCGGTGAGCTGGTGTTCACCGGGTCGCAGATGTTCGGCGGCTACCTCGACCCGGCCAACGACGCGGGCAGGTTCGTCGAGCTGGACGGGCAGACCTGGTACCGCACCGGCGACCGCGCCGAGCTGACCGGCGTCGGCCTGGTCCACCTGGGGCGAAACGACAACCAGGTCAAGGTGCAGGGCTACCGGATCGAGCTGGGCGACGTCGAGGCCGCCGTGCGCGCGGCCGGGCCCGGGCTCGACGGCACCGCCTTCGCCGTCGACGGCGTGCTGGTGGTGTTCGTGACCGGCACCGGCACCGGCTCTGACACGACCGACCTGGCCACCCGGCTGGCCGCCGCCCTGCCCGGCTACATGCTGCCCCGGCACCTGTGGCCGGTCGAGCCCGTGCTCACTCCCAACGGCAAGGTCGACCGGCTCGCGCTGCGCGCCGAGGCCGAACGCCGCTTACGCGACTAACGAACGAGGGGTCCCATGCGCGTCCTGTTCGCACCCAATCCACACCCGTCGCACATGGCGCCCCTGGTGCCGCTGGCCTGGGGCCTGCGCGCCGCCGGGCACGAGGTCCTGCTGGCCACCACCCGCGACATCCTGGTGCAGCCCACCGGCCTGCACGTGGCCGACATCGCCCCCGGGTTCGACATGAACCAGGCCCGCCGGGACCTGGAGCGCGACCACGCCGACCTGGTGCGGGAGCTGGCGGCGAAGCCGTTCACCGAGATGGAGGGCCCGTCGTTCCTGTGGGCGCGGATGGGCGCGGGCCCCATCGGCGACGGGCTGATCGACATCGCCACCGCCTGGCGGCCGGACCTGGTGGTGTACTCGCAGCTCTGGCCCGCCGGGTTGGTGGCCGCGGCGAAGCTGGGCGTGCCCGCGGTCAGCCACGGCATCGGGTTCATGCGCACCAGGGACCTGGAGGACCAGCAGTTCGCCGACATGGCCGACCTGCGCGAGCGGCACGGCATCGGCGGCCTGCCGTCGGTGCGGCTCAACGTGGACGTCTCGCCGGAGTCCATGGCCGAGTCCGACGGCTGGAACGTGCGGTACATGCCGCACAACGGCGGCGGGGAGATCCCCCGTTGGCTGCTGGACAAGCCGGAGCGCAAGCGGATCACCGTGACCTTCGGGACGATGCTGCTCAAGCGCGTGGGCGTGGAACCGGTGCGCCGCCTGGTGTCGGAGGCGGCCTCGGTCGACGCCGAGTTCATCCTCGCCCTGGGCAAGGTCGACTACGACGCGCTGGGCCCGCTGCCCGCCAACGTCAAGCTGGGCGGGTGGGTGCCGCTGACGGCGCTGTTGCAGACCTCCGACGCGGTCGTGCACCACGCCGGTTCGGGCACGACGTTCACCGCCCTGCACGCGGGCATCCCGCAGATGCTCATGCCCGCCTTCGCCGACCAGTTCGCCAACACCAAGGCGGCCGTGGAGCGCGGCGGGGCGATCGAGGGGTCGTTGCGCGACGTCACCGCCGCCGAGCTGACCCGGCTGCTGGAGGACGAGGCCCTGATCAAGTCCGCCAGGGACATCCGCCTGGAGATGGCGCACATGCCCACCCCCGCCCACCTGGCCAGGAAGCTGGAAACCCTGGTCGCCTGAGTTCCGTACCCCACCCCCGAGGAGCAGCACCGGATGACCGCCACGAGCACGGCCACCACCCCCGACGTCCACCCCGTCTTCGCCGCCATGGCCGAGGCGACCGCCAGGGGCGACTTCGAAGCCCTCGTCGAGCTGTACCACCCCGACGCCGAGTGGGCCCGCTTCCAGGGCGTCCTGCGCGGTCGCGCGGAGATCCGGGAGGTGCTGGAGCGGTACTGGGCCCTGGGCGTCGAGTTCGTCTCGATGGACGAGTACATCCACAGCGGCGACACGATCATGACCCGCAGCACCATGACCATCAAGGGCACGACGGAGGTCGCGTTCGGCGCCTACGTGGTCAAGGACGGCATGCTGTGGCGCATCTTCGGCGCGGTCGAGGGCGGCGCCGTCTCCTTCTGGTAGCCCTGGAACGCGTACGGCCCGCCCGGGTGGTCCCGGGCGGGCCGTTTCGCGTTGTCCGGTTCTAGAGGACCAGCACCAGCCTGGCCGCGCTCGCCGCGCCCGCGTTGCCCGCCGCGTCCACGGCGGACGCGGACACCAGGTAGAACCCGCGCAGGCCGGCGGTCGGCGCCGTCCACGTGGTGCAGTCGGCGGCGCAGGTGGCCGGGCGGGTGACGCGCTTGCCCATCAGGTCGGCGAAGGTGACCGCGGCTTCGCGCACGCCGGAGGTGGCGTCGGCGGCGGTGCCCGCGACGGGAGCGCCGGAGCGGACGTAGCCGCCGCTCGTCATGGTCGCCGTCGGCGCGGTGGCGTCGTACTTGAAGGCGAACGCCGCGTCCGCGCTCTTGCCGTTGTTGTCGGTGCAGGTGCCGGTCAGCGACCCGGTGGCGGTGTCCGGGCCGGGGTAGGCCGTGGTGGTGCAGGAGGCGATGCCCGCCGCGGCGGTGGCCGACCACTTCGCGGTGAACGGCGCGCGGTACCAGCCGTCGGCGTCGGGGGCCCGGTCCGCGGTGGCCTTCACGTCCGCCGGACCCGGCGCGGGCGGGGTGGTCGGCGGTGTCGTCGGTGGGGTCGTCGGCGGGGTGGTGGGCGGGGTGGTCGGGTCGGTGATGCCCGCGAACAGCCGGTCGGCGAACGCGAGGGCGTCCGGCAGCGCCGTGCCCGGCGTGCCGCCGTGGCCGCTCGGGTA
This sequence comes from Actinokineospora spheciospongiae, assembly GCF_003182415.1. NCBI lineage: Bacteria > Bacillati > Actinomycetota > Actinomycetes > Pseudonocardiales > Pseudonocardiaceae > Actinokineospora > Actinokineospora spheciospongiae. Next base: position 745,568 of record NZ_QHCP01000003.1, read on the forward strand.
GGAGGTGAACGTCAGCGGCTGGTTGTTCTGCTGCAACGCCGTGACGAGCTGGCCGGTCAGCGACGGCGGCACCGTGTCGTCCTGGGCGCCCTGGGCGATGAAGATCGGCTTGTCGTAGCCGGTGACCGGGACGTCGAACACCGCGCCCCAGGCCTGCTGGAACGCCGGGCCGAGGTCCTTGGTGAACATGTCCGCCAGGTTCGTCTGCGCCATCAGCGCGCCGAGCGCCCCGTTGCACAGCGTGTCGGCCTTGCCCACGACGTCGCGGCCCAGCGGGGTCAGGTACGAGTCGAGGTCGAAGTCGGGCACGGCGGTGCGCATCCCGGCGAGGATGAACGCGATCAGCGTCTTGGTCCCGGTGCCGATCAGCGACGGCGGGAACGTGGGGCCGATCAGCGAGACGAAGTAGCTCAGGTTCGACGGCACGCCGTGCCCGATGGTGCCGCGGAAGTCCAGCTCGGGGGCGTAGGCGGCGGCTTCGTGCCCGGTGAACATCGCCGCGTGCCCGCCCTGGGACTGCCCGGCGACGAACCAGTGCGCCGACAGCCCCGGGTCCAGCTCCCGCCCGGCCCGCACGGCGTCGATCACCCCGTGCGCGGCGACCTTGCCGTCTAGGTAGGGGTGGCTGCCCGGGGTGCCGAGACCGGCGTAGTCGGTCTCCACCACCGCGTACCCGGCCTTGAGCCAGCCGGAGAGGTAGCCGTCGGGTCCGAGCGCCGAGGGCGCGCACTGGTCGCCGAGGCCGGTGGTGCCGTGCGCCCACGACAGCACCCGCCAGCCGCCCGGGGGCGGGGTGCCCTGCGGCAGGTAGACCAGTCCGCTGACGTCGGTGGCGGCGCCGCCGACGCCGGTGGAGGAGTAGAGGATCTTGTAGCCGCTCCCGGCCCCGGCGGGGACCTGCCCGGCCGCGAGCGGGGTCGAGCTGACCAGCGTTCCCGGTCCGCCCGCGGCGACCGCGGACGGTTGGACGAACGCCACGGCCCCACCCACGACGGCGGCCGCCGCGAGCAGAACCCCGAGTGCACGCCTTCGGACACCCACCACTGCAACCCCATTCCCCTAACCGAACCGTCCCACGGACGCTATTGACGCCCGTTACCGCAGGTCAAGGGTGCCGTCAACACCGGGAAGAACTTGTCACCCCCGGCGGGCTTTTTCCCCGTTCGTGACAACTCGTCGGGTCAGCGGGCGCTCCACACCGGTGTACAGCGCCCACGACAGCAGCAGCGAGACCCCGAGCGCGCCTACCAGGAACGCCACCCCGCCGAGCACGCCCCACGCCCCGCCGCCCAGCAGCGAGTGCCCGGTGACCAGGACCAGCCGGTGCACCAGGTAGAAGGCGAACGACACCTCCCCGAGCCACACGAACGCCCGCGACCGCAGCGGCGACGGGGAGCCGCGCAGGTCGGCGACCGCGGCCGAGGCGATCACCAGCGCCAGCGGCACCGCGCCGACCGCCACCTTCGACCACAGGTACGGCACGGTGAACGCCGCCAGGTACGCCAACCCGGCCAGCAGCGCCGAGACGCCCAGCGACGGCGGTGTCCAGCGCCCGTCGCGGACCAGGCGGGCGACGAGCATCCCGAGCACGAACTCCGGCACCCTGGCGAGCGGGAACAGGTAGACGAACCACACGGCGTGGAACGGCACCGGCCCGCCCGGGGTCGCCACCACCGGGTCGCCCGGCAGGAACACCAGCGCCACCACGGGCAGCAGGAAGATCAGCGCGACCGCGCCGCCGACCCACCACCACAGCCGCCGCACCCCGGCCACGACCCGGTGCAGCAGCGGGAACAGCAGGTAGAACACCACTTCGCAGGCCAGCGACCAGGCGACGATGTTCGCGCTCGACAGCACCTCCGGCACCGGCACCCAGGCGTGCACCAGCAGCAGGTTCGGCAGCACCTGCCAGCCCACCACCGCCTGCCCGGCCACCGCCATCAGCACGACCGCCGCCACCCACGTCACCACGTGGTTCGGGTACACCTTGCGCGCCCGGCGCCACCAGAACGACCGCGCCCGACCGGGCCGGTGGTTCCAGGTGAGCACGAAACCGCTGAGGACGAAGAAGAACTCCACCCCGAAGAACCCGGCCCGGCTCACCGCCGACCCCAGCCCGGCGCCCAGGCCGGGGTCGGCGAACACGCCCTCGATGGCGGCGTGGAAGGCGAAGACGGCGAGGGCGGCGGCGAACCGCAGCCCGGTGAGCGACGGCAGCCGGGTGCCGCTCATGCGACGCGGGCGTCCAGTTCGGCGCGCAGCGACGGCACCGCCGCCACCAGCGCCGCGGTCCACTCGTGCCGCGGTTCGCCGAGCACCTCGTGCACCGTGCCCTGCTCGCACACCTCGCCGCCGCGCAGCGCCAGCACCCGGTCGGCCATCCGCGCGATCACCCCCAGGTCGTGGGTGATCAGCACGACGCCCAGGCCCTCGGACTCGCTCAGCGACGCCACCAGGTCCAGCACCCCGGCCTGCACCCGCACGTCCAGGCTGGAGGTGATCTCGTCGCACACCAGCAGGTCCGGTCCGGCGGCCAGGGCGCGGGCGATCGTCACCCGCTGCCGCTGCCCGCCGGAGAGCTGCCGGGGCAGCCGCCCGGCCATCTCCGCGGGCAGGCCGACGAGCGCGAGCAGCCGGGCGGTCTCCGCCTCCGCCGCGGCCCCGGTGAGGCCCTGCAACACCTTGAGCACCCGGGCGATGGCCGCGCCGACCGTGCGGCGGGGGTTGAGCGAGCCCGCCGAGTCCTGCGGCACCAACTGCACCTTGCGCCGCTGCGCCAGGGTCCGCGACCGCACGTCGGGCAGGACCTCCCCGTCCACGACGACCTCGCCGGAGTCGGGGCGGTGGTGGCCGCTGACGCACCGGGCGATGGTGGTCTTGCCGGAGCCGGACTCGCCGAGCAGCGCCACGCACTCGCCGCGCTCGACGGTGAACGACACCTCGCGCGCGGTGGTGACCCGCTTGCGGCCCCGTCCGTGCCCGGCGACCAGGGTGCGGACCTCCAGCAGCGGTGCCCGCGACGTCTCGAACACCGAGTGCCCGTACTTCTCGAACGCCTCGGCCACGTCCGGCACCGCCGCCACCAGCTCCCGCGTGTACGGGTGCCGCGGCGCCGACAGCGTCGAGGCCAGCGGGCCCTCCTCCACCACCCGGCCGTGCCGCAGCACCACCAGCCGGTCGGACAGGCGGGCGGCGGCGACGAGGTCGTGGGTGATGAACAGCAGCGTGATGCCGCGCGCGGCGGCCAGTTCCTCGATCTGGCGCAGCACCAGGTCCTGGGTGATCGCGTCGAGGCCGGTGGTGGGCTCGTCGAGGATCAGCAGCTCCGGGTCGCCCGCCAGGACCCGGGCCAGCGCCAGCCGCTGCTGCTGCCCGCCGGAGAGCTGGTGCGGGAAGCGCCGCTGGAACGCCCGGTCGCCGGGCAGGCCGACGCCCGCCAGGTGCCGGGCGACCGACTCCGGGGACGGGTCGGTGGCCAGCTCGGCCACCTGCCCGCCCACCCGCAGGGTCGGGGTGAGCGCGGTGGCCGGGTCCTGCCCGAGGTAGGCGATCGACTCGCGGCGCAGCGCCCGCAGCCTGCGCCGGTCGAGGGCGAGGACGTCGGTGCCGGAGAAGGTGACGGTGCCGCCCGCCGCGCGCAGGCCGGGGCGGATCGCGCCGAGCAGGGCGGTGGCCAGGGTGGTCTTGCCGGAGCCGGACTCGCCCACGATGCCCACCCGCTCACCGGGGGAGACGTGCAGCGAGACCCGGTCGAGCACGGCGCGGCCGGAGGTGTCGGCGACGGTCAGGTCGGTGATCTCGATCATGTGCCGATCTTTCCCGCGAGTCGGTCGATGGCCAGGTTGGTGGAGACGGCGAGGATCGCGAGCCCGAGCGCCGGGGCGACGACGCCCCACGGGGTGAGGGTGATGCCCTCCATGTTCTCGCTGATCATCGCGCCCCAGTTGGGCGCGTCCGGGCCGAAGCCGAGGAAGCCCGCCGAGGCGGTGAGGGTGATGGCGATGGCCAGCCGGGTGCCCGCGTCGGCCAGGATCGGCCGGGCGATGTTCGGCAGGACCTCGCGGACCAGGATCGCCGCCGACCCGTCGCCGAGCGCGGCGGCGGCGTCGACGAACCCGCTGTGGACGATCTGCGCGGTGGCCGCCCTGGCCACCCTGGACACGAACGGCACCCCGGTCACGACCACCGCGGCGATCAGCGTCACCGGCGAGTAGCCCCAGCCGTTGAGCAGGATCAGCATGGCCAGGATCGGCGGGAACGCCAGGAACAGCGCGTCGAACCGGGACACCACCGCGTCGAACCAGCCGCCGAGGTAGCCCGCGGCGGCGCCCAGGGCGGTGCCGAGCACGGCGGTGGCGACGGTCGCCAGCACCGGGATCACGATCAGCGGCCGACCGCCGGTCAGCATCCGCACCCACACGTCCCGGCCGGTGGCGTCGGTGCCCAGCGGCAGCCCCGGCCCGGCCTCGGTGTACGGCGGTGCCACGATCAGTTGCGGGTCCGCGCCGGTGAGCCACGGGCCGATGATCGCCAGGCCCGCCACCAGGATGCCCGGCACCAGGAACAGCAGGCCGACCAGCCTGCGCCGGTTCCCCGGCGGGGCGGGTGCCACGGCCCGGGTCAGCGTTTGTGCGGGAGGTGTCTGCACGGGGGGTGTCTGCGCCGCGGGTGTCATGCCGTCCTCAGCTTCGGGTTGGCCAGGAGTCCGATGAGGTCGGCGACCACCAGCGACCCGATGATGATCGCCGCCAGCAGCAGCCCCACCCCCTCCAGCACCGGGGTGTCGTGGTGGCGCACAGCGCTGACCAGCGTCTCGGACAGGCCCGGGTAGTTGAAGATCTGCTCCACCACCGCCGTGCCGCCGAACAGGGCGCTGGCCAGCCAGGCGAACGCCTGCGCGGCCGGGCCGACCGTGGCGGGCAGCAGGTGCCTGCGGATGACCACCGACTCCGGCAGCCCGGCCAGCCGGGCGGCCTCCACGTTCGGCGCGGTGTCGGCGTCGATCACGATCGCCCGGATCAGCCGCGACGCCCAGGCCGCGGCGAAGATCGTCAGCGCCGCCACCGGCAGCACCAGGATCTCCGGGCGGTCCAGCGGCGCCCCGCCCGCCGGGATCAGCGACACCGCCGGGAACCAGCCGAGCACGGTGGAGAACAGCAGCACCAGCAGCCCGGCGATGACGAACTGGGGCACCGACACCGCCACCAGCGCGCCGCTGGAGAGCACCCGGTCGAGCCTGCTGCCCGGTCGCAGCCCGGCCGCCAGGCCGATCGCGGTGGCCAGCACGATGGTCGCCAGCGCGGCGAGGACGGTCAGCAGCGCGGTGTCCGCCAGCGGGATCGCCACGATCTCGGTGACCGGGGCGCGCTCGACGATGCTGTCCCCGAGGTCACCCCGCACGGCGTTGCCGACCCACTCCGCGTACCGCACCGCCAGCGGCCGGTCGAGGCCGAGTTCGGCGCGGACGGCGGCGGTCTGCTCCGCGGTGGCGTTGGTGCCCAGCGAGGCCGCCGCCGCGTCCCCCGGCAGCACCTCCGAGCCCGCGAACAGCACGATCGACACCGCCAGCAGGGTGCCCGCCGCGGCGAGCAGTCTTCTTGCCAGGAACAACAGTGCTCTCACGGTTGCCTCCTCAGGCGGACGCCTTCATGAACAGCGGCAGCGAGTCGCGCACCTGCACGTCGCGCACGCCGGGGCGGGCCGCGTCGACCTGCTCCTGGAAGCCCCAGAGCACGTCGCCGCCCTCGTCGTGGAACCGGCGCTGGATGTCGGCGAACCTGGCCGCGCGCGCGGTGTCGTCGACGGTGCTCTGCGCCTCGGTGAGCCGCTTCTGGTGGTCGGCGCCCTGGCCGGTCACGTTGAACGGGGCCTTGGCGTTGGTCACCGCGGCCAGGTGCACGGCGGCCGGGCGGTTGAGGTAGTAGAAGCCCTGGAACGGCGTCTTCGCCAGCGAGGACAGGTCGGCGTAGTAGGTGTCGGCCGGGACCTGCTCCAGGTTCAGCTTCACCCCCGCCTGCCCGAGCTGCTGGCCGAAGAGCTGCGCCGCGCCGACCAGACCCGGCACCAGCTCGGCGATGCGCAGCGTCAGCTCGCTGACCCCGGCCTGCTGGAACAGCTCCCGCGCCCCGTTGAGGTCCTGGGTGCGCTCGGGCAGGTCGGCGTAGCCGGGCAGGCCGAGGCCGATCACGTCGTTGCCCGGGGTGGCTAGGCCGAGCAGGGAGTTGTCCACCAGCGCCTTGCGGTCCACGGCGAGCCGGACGGCCCGGCGCACCCGCGGGTCGTCGAACGGCTTGAGGTTGACGTTCATGCTGAACGACAGGCCGTTGGAGTTGGCCGCGCCGCCGCGCTTGAGCTCGATGCCCTGGTTGGCCCGCTCGGCCTGGGCCCCGGTGGCGGAGATGCCCACCGCGTAGTCGATCTCGCCTGCCTTGAGCGCGTTGAGCCGGGCGGGCGCGTCGGCCATCCTGGCGATGTCGAGCCGGGTCAGCGGCGGCTTGGCGCCCCAGTAGCCCTTGTTGGCCAGCAGCACCACGTTCTTGCCGTCGTTGGTGTCGAGCGTGTACGGGCCGGAGCCGTCGACCTTGGTGAAGTCGGTGGTGCCCTCGGGGAACACCACGGAGAAGATCACCAGGACGGCCTCGCGGAAGTCGCCGCGCGGGCGCTTGAGCGGCACCTCCAGCGTGGTCTTGTCCAGCGCCTTGATGTTGGCGCCGTCGACGTCGGCGTAGACCGAGCTGCGGGTGGACTTCGGCGCTCCGATGGTCTGGAGGCTGAACGCCACGTCGGCGGCGGTCACCGGCCTGCCGCTGTGGAACTTCGCGTCGGGGCGGATCTTGATCGTCCACTTGGTGGCGTCGGCGTTCGGGGTGACCGACTCGGCCAGGCCGTAGGCGTACTTGCCGCCGTCGATGAACATCAGCGAGTCGTAGACGTGGTGCAGCACCATGAGACTGGCGCCGTAGCCGATGGCCCGCGGGTCTAACGCGGTGCTCTTGGTGGCGTCGGCGATGCCGATGCGCAGGCGGTCGGTGCCGGTACCGGCGGTGGTGCTGGAGGCCCGGGAGGCGCAGCCGGTCAGCGCCCCGGTGCCCAGGACACCAGCGGCCAGCGCGGAGAACTGCAGGAATCGGCGGCGGTCGATGTTGGTGGCAGACATGTGCTGTGGCTCCTCGCACGGACGACCGGGGTGGACTGGCCCCCGATGGTGGGTGCGCACGGTTGTCACGGTCTGCGCAAATCTGCGCAGGTCGGACACGTTCGGCGTACCCGGGCCACCCGGACGGGCAGGGCTGGGCCATTCGGCGGTGATCACACCTCCGGGTGCTCAGTTCTGAGCATTGCCCGTACCGGGTACGCCCATACGCTCGGTCCCTCTTGCGCGACCGCGCGTGACCACTCCAGGGGAGACCGTATGACCGACACCTTCGAGCGGGCGGCTCCGCCGTCACCGGTGGCGACGGCGGGGAAGATCGTCCTGCTGACCCTGCTGCTGGCCGAGTTCATGATCCAGATCGACGCGACCATCGTGAACGTGTCGCTGCCCAGCATCCAGCAAGACCTCGGCTTCACCGGCACCAGCCTCGCCTGGGTCGTCAACGGCTACATGCTCTGCTACGGCGGTCTCCTGCTGCTGGGCGGGCGGCTCGCCGACGTGTACGGGCGCAGGCTCGTGCTCATGACCGGCGTGTCCGTCTTCACCGCCGCCTCGGTGCTCTGCGGTCTCGCGGGCGACCCGGTGGTCCTGGTGCTGGCCCGCGCGTTGCAGGGCATCGGCGCCGCCGCGGCCGCCCCCGCCGTGCTGTCGCTGATCATCACCTCGTTCCGCGAGGGCGCCGAGCGCAACGGCGCGCTGGCCGCCTGGGGCGGGGCCAGCGCGGGCGGGTCGCTGTTCGGCCTGCTCATCGGCGGCGTGCTCACCTCCACCGTGGACTGGCGGTGGATCTTCTACATCAACGTGCCGGTCGGCCTGGCCATCGTGGCGCTCGCCCCGTTCGTGCTCAAGGAGAGCAGGGCGGCCAGCAGGCCCTCCCTCGACGCCGGTGGCGCGATCACCATCACCGCCGCGCTGCTCGTCATCACCTACGCCCTGCTCGGCGCGCACGGCGGAGCGGGCCTGGACCTGGGTTCGGTCGGGCTGCTCGTGCTCGGCGCGCTGCTGCTGGCGGTGTTCGTGGCGGTGGAGAAGCGCCACCACGAACCGCTGATCCCGATGAGCCTGTTCGCCAACCGCAACACCGCGGGCTCCCTCGGCGCCACCGCGCTGTTCGGCACCACGCAGATGGGGTACTTCTTCTTCGTCACCCTGTACCTGCAGAACGTCCTGGGCTTCAGCGCCATCCAGACCGGTCTGTCCTACCTGCCGCTCATCGCCGCGCTGGCCGTCACCACCACCCTGGCCAACAAGATCATCGCCGCTCGCGGGGTGAAGGCCGCCCTGGTGCCCGGACTGGTGCTGATCATCGCGGGCCTGGGCTGGCTGTCGCAGGTGCCGGTCGACGGGTCCTGGGTCGGCGACGTCCTCGGCCCGACGGTGCTGGCGGGCCTGGGCATCGGCCTGACGTTCGTGCCGCTGTCCATCTCGGCCACCTCCGGCGTCGACCCGCGCGACGCGGGCGCGGTGTCGGGCCTGTTCAACGTGGCCGTCCTCATCGGCGGGTCCATCGGCATCGCCGTGCTGACCATCGCCTCGGGCCTCACCGGCGAGATCCCGATGCTGCCGCTGTCCACCCCCACCCCGGAGGCCATCGGCGGCTTCCAGGGCGTGTTCCTCACCGGTGCGGGCCTGGCGGTCCTCGCGCTGCTGGTCTGCGCGGCCGTGCTGCGCGTCCCGCACGCACCGGCAGCCGTTCCCGAAGAAGAGAAGGAAACCGCATGAGCACCACCGCCACCGGCAAGTTCATCACCTCCGTGTGGGACGAGGCCCCCTACGACACCGGCGACGGCGTGCCCGCGCTGGCCAAGGCCGACGTGAAGAACACCTTCGAGGGCACCATCGTCGGCGAGGGGACCCTGACCTACCTGCTGGTCTACCCGGAGAACTACGCCAGCTTCGTGGGCCTGCAGCGGATCACCGGCACCCTCGACGGCAAGGCGGGCCAGTTCGTCCTGCAGACCGAGGGCGTCGTCGACGGCGGCCCGCCCACCTCCACCTGGTTCGTCGTGCCCGGCTCGGGCACCGGCGAGCTGGTCGGCCTGCGCGGCAAGGGGACCGTGACCGCGGTCGACGCCACCACCGCCGAGTACACACTGGACTACGACTTCACGGCCTAGTCCGACGACGACGAAGCCACCCCGGGCGGACGGCGCACGTCCCCTGGGGTGGCTCTCGGCGGTCCCCCTCACCGCCGCGGTCTCACCTGTCCCGCAACGACTCCAGCCGCTTCCACGCCCACACCGCGATCGACAGCGCGCCCTCGTCCTCCGCATCCGCCGCCAGCGTCCGCAGCGACGCGATCGCCACCTCGACCTCACCAGCCTCCTGCGCGGCCAGCGCCAGCGTCCGGCGCAGCCGCAGCAGCTCGTAGCCCGCGACCTCGGCCCGGTCGAGCACCGCCTGCGAGATCCGCATGGCCTCGCGCGGGGCGCCCGAGGCCAGTTCGAACCGCGCCTGGAGGCTGTCCACCTCGTCGCGGTCGGTCGACATGCTCAGCGTGCGCTGGGCGCTGCGCGCGTCCGCGATCAGCTTGCGCACCTCCTCCAGGTCGCCGCCGCAGTCGAGCTGGATCGACGCCGCCGCCCGGCAGAACCGCAGCCAGTCCTGCACCGGCATCGACCCGTTGAGCGAGTCGCGCGCCTTCTCCAGGTGGCTCAGCGCGTCCGCGCGCATCCCGGCGCGGCCCAGGGCCACCGCCGCGGTCCAGTACGCCCGCCCCGAGGTGGCCGGGGAGTCCAGGGTGGTCGCCGCGGCCAGCATCGGGTCGATCAGGTCCAGCGCCAGCGGTGACTCGTCCAGGTCGCACAGCACCGAGATCTGCACCGCGTAGAGCCGGACCTCCTCCGCCGTGCCCGCGAGCGGGCTGACCACCAGGGCGTGTTGGGTCTCGCTGAGCAGGGCCCGCGCCCGGTTCAGCTCGCCGACCGCGCGGCACGCGGTGGCCAGGTCGATGCTGATGGAGAGCTGGATGGTCTCCAGGCCCGCGGTGTCGGCCACCTTGGCCAGCTCGTCGAGGACGGCCAGCCGCTGCCGGTGCTCGTTGGTCATGCCCAGGATGCGCTGCAACGACATCCCGCTCTCGATGATCGAAGTGGACTCCCCGTGCTGGCGGGCCCGGTCGAAGGCGTCCTCGGCGTGGCGGCGGGCGTCGACCAGGTCGCCGGAGGCGAACGCGGACTGGGTGAGGATGCGGGTCATCAGTTGACCGGAGTCATGTTCGCTGGTCCGGGGGGTCGGCGGGGCGCCGTCGTCGGGCCAGCTGTCGCCCGCCAGGTCGCGGGGGCGCACCCCGAGCGTGCGCGCGAGCTGGTGCACCACCTCCAGGGTGGGCACCCGGTTGCCCGCCTCCAGCAGCGAGACGTAGCTGGCGCTGACCGTGCCGCCGTCGGCGACGAGGTCGCGCTGCGACATCCCGCGCTGCAGCCGCAGCTCCCTGAGCCGTTGACCGAACTCAGGCTGGGAGACCTTACCCGCACGCAATGGTGCTGACAATTGTTGACTCCGTTGCTGACTCATGATTTCCTCTAGTCACTGACTCAAGTCAACAAGCCCCGGAGGAAGTCATGAAGACCATTGCCACCGCCGTGTTGACCGCATCGCTGGCCCTCGTGGGCTTCGGCCTGGTCCATGTCACCCCCTCCGACGCTGGAAGCTTAGGTGTCGACTCTACCGCAACCCAGGTCGAACTTACCTCTGTCAAGTCGGGCGTTCCAGCATCCGGTGAGCGGGCGCGAACCCTTGACTGGCCCTGGATCTGACCTCCAGTACGTAGTACGCCGGATTGACTGGTGTAAGTAGGGGTTCACGCCACCCCGGTCCAGCAGCGGCACCCCCGGTCGACGGGATGGATCGACCCCCCTGCCCCACTGCGGCCCGACCTCCGGGTTGTGACAGTTGTCGTCACCGCAGTCGCCAGGTTTCAGCAGTTCACGGTCCCGATCCGCGAATACGCGCCAGGGGCGTCACCACCCACACCATGCTCACAGACCGGTCGACCGCCGCACCACCGGCCGACCGCGCTTCGAGGGGGTTCGCCATGTCGACGACCTTGGCGCCACTGTCCAGCACGTCCTTCGCCGAGCGGCTCGAATCGATGATCACCCGGGAGACGCTCAGCGCCCCGTCGGTCCGGGTCGACAAGAACGCCAACGTCTACAACTGCGGCTATCGCTGCGACCAGGTGTACCTGGTCCGCTCCGGCCGCATCAAGACCGTCATGTACTCCAAGGGCGGCAAGGAGTGCCTGCTGTCCATCCACCCGGCGGGCGACCTGTTCGGCGAGCTGTGCGTGCTCGGCGGCCCCCGCGCGGAGACCGCCATCGCCATGGTCCCCACCGTGCTGCAGTACATGACGATGGACGCCTTCCTCGTCGCCATGCGCCGCGAGGGCCTGCTGGAGGACTTCGTCCGCCACATGGCCACCCGCCTGGCCGAGCAGCAGCAGGTCATCAGCGACCTGGTCACCGTCGACAGCGAGCAGCGGCTCGGCTCCACCCTGCTCAGCCTGGGGCGCAAGCTGGGCAAGCGCGAGGCCCGCACGCTGCGCATCGACGAGAAGATCACCCAGGAGGAGCTGGCCGGGATGGTCGGCACCACCCGCTCCCGGGTCGGCCACTTCCTCAAGCGCTTCCGCGAGGCGGGCATCGTCGAGGTCCGCCAGGGCTGCTTCCTGCGCATCGACGAGGAGCGCCTGGTCGCCTACCTCGACAACCGCATGTAGGTGGACCCCGCTGCTCCGATTCGGTGAAGCGCCCCGCGGCCGATCGCCCGGGAAATTCGGGAAACCGCATCACCCGTCCGGTTTTTCCTCGCTCACGCGGGTGAGGAAACGGCGAATTCCCACGGTGTCGTCGACAACTCTGTCAACAATTGTCATCACCCGATCGAGCGGTCGTCGTCACCGAAAAGGGGACCGGGTTTGCCGCCCGGGGTCCGGGGCGAGGAGCATGGACCCCGGTCGGTGCTCCCGGTGTCGTGCAGGGTCGATTCCCGGGAGCCGCCGCCACGCCCTCATCGCCATGCGACAACCGGCCGGGACACCGGGCGTCGCGCCCTCGTGCGATGAGGGCCGCGGGGCCCCGGCGGCGCGAGCTGCCGGGGCCCTTGCCGTTCGCGGGCCTTCACGGGGTGCGTTCCGGGGTCCCGTCCACCTCGCCGGGCTGGGGTCTGTGGACAACCGGGTGCGGGATTCCGCCGTCGCCCCTACGGTGCTCAGGACGCCACCCGGGCGGACCCAGGACGTACCCGAGCCGGTCCCGCCAGCGGCCCGCCGCCCGGACGTCGCGCAGGATCGCCCCGTACTCGTGGAACTGGAGGCTGACGATGTCGTAGGTCCCGACCGGACTGGTCAGGCCGTAGGTGGGCCGGTGCCGCTCGGCGCGGAAGGTGCCGAAGAGGCGGTCCCACACGATGAGCACGCCCGCGTAGTTGCGGTCGAGGTACTCGGGGTCGCTGCCGTGGTGCACCCGGTGGTGCGAGGGGGTGTTGAACACGGCCTCGACCCACCGCGGCAGCCGGTCGACCTTCTCGGTGTGCACGAAGAACTGGTAGATCAGGTTGACGGAGAACGCCGTGTAGATGGTCCAGGGGGAGAAGCCCAGCAGCGGCAGCGGCACCCAGGCCAGCACCTCGAACCACTGGTTCCACTTCTGCCGCAGCGCGGTGCCGAGGTTGAAGTACTCGCTGGAGTGGTGCGCCTGGTGGGCGGCCCAGGCCAACCGCACCCGGTGCGCGAACCGGTGGTACCAGTAGAACAGGAAGTCCACGCCGACGAGCAGCACCACCCACGACCACCACGTGGTGGGCACGTGCCACGGCGCCACGTGCTCCCACAGCACGACGTAAAGCAGCAACGCCCCCGCCCGGAAGAACAACCCCACCCCGACGCTCACCACCCCCATCGACAGGCTCGCCGCGGTGTCCCGCCCGTGGTACCCCTTCGCCTGCTCGTCGTCGAGGAACCGCAGGGCCAGCAGCTCGACCCCGATGAACAGGAGGAACACCGGCAGCGCGTAACCGATCGGATCGCCGAACTGGTGCCGCAGCGCGTCGAGCACGTCCCACCTCCAAGCAATTGACCTCCAGGTAAGTTACCGCGAAGTCACTTCCCTGCCCAGGCTGCTGGATAGGATCGGTCGCATGACCGCGCACACCGGCACCAAGGGCGTCCCCCGGGCGGAACGGGAACCCCAGATCCTGGACGCCGCCGTGGCGGAATTCGGCCGCCACGGCTACGCCAACGCCTCGGTCGCCACCGTCGCCGCCGTGGCGGGCATCTCCAAACCCCTGGTGTACAGCTACTTCGGCTCCAAGGAGGACCTGTTCATCGCCTGCCTCCGCCGAGGCGCCGACAACGTCATCACCTCCATCGAAGCCGCCAGGCCCCACACCGGCATGCGCCTGCCCGCCGAAACCCTCCGCGCCGTCTTCACCGCCCTCGGCCCCCGCCCCCACGACTGGACCCTGATCCACGACCTCACCCCACCGGTGAACAGCGCGGCAGCCGCCGCCGCCCGGGGCTACCGCCAAACCCTCAGCGAAATGGCGGTCGACGGCGTCCGCTCCCTCCTGGCCGAACGCGGCAACACCGACCCCACCGACGCCTCCGCCCTGGTCGCGGTCTGGCTCAGCACGGTGACGGCCCTGGTCCGCTGGTGGCAGGACCACCCCGCCGAATCCGCCCAGAACATGACCGACCGCTGCGAACGCCTCATCACCGCCCTGTTCGCCCCCTGATCCCGCCCCTGCCTCTGCACGCCATCCGCTCCGCGCCGCCCCGCCCGCGTTGTCTTGCCCGCCTTGCCGCTCTACGCCGCGCGATGCGTTGCAGGGCCGCGCCTCGCGGTGCCGGGTCTGGTCTTGCAAGGCCCGGATTTTTTGCGGGTGTGCCCGGCTGGGTGGATGTGTTTGGCCGGGGCCCCTATGGCGATCATGTGCTCCAGTGTGACCGGGTGGGGCTGAAAAGATGCCCCACCGCCCAGGCAGGCTGTCACATGATCGCCACCCCCGGCCAAACACATCCACCCACCCGGGCAGTTGGCTCGCCGGGCCGGCGGTTTGGTGGGTGGTCGGCTGGGCAAGCACCTCCACCCACCCGGGCAGTTGGCTCGCCGGGCCGGCGGTTTGGTGGGTGGTCGGCTGGGCGAGCACCTCCACCCACCCGGGCAGTTGGCTCGCCGGGCTGGCGGTTTTCGGGGTGGTCGGCGGCGAGAGGGCAGACGGCTGCGCCGAGGGGGTAGGCGTAACTGGTGGCCGGGTCGTCCCGCGCCCCGCGCCTCGCCATGTCCCGTCCCGCGCCGCGCCTCGCGCCGCTTCGCCTTGCCCCGTGCCGCCCCACCGCGCCGCCCCGTCTCGCCCCGGCCCCGCGCCACCTCGCCCCAGAGCGGACCGCGCCGCCCCGCGCTGCCCCGCCCCGCGCTGCCCCGCCCCGCCCCGCGCTGCCCCGCGCTGCCCCGCGCTGCCCCGCGCTGCCCCGCGCTGCCCCGCGCTGCCCCGCCCCGCCCCGCGCCGCGCCGCCCCGCGCCGCGCCGCGCCGCGCCGCCCCGCGCCGCGCCGCGCCGCGCCGCCCCGCGCCGCGCCGCGCCGCCCCGCGCCGCGCCGCCCCGCCCCGCGCCCGCTGCGCCGTGCTGTGCCGCGCTGCGCTGCGCTGCGCCGTGCCGCGCTGCCCCGTGCCGCGCTGCCCCGCGCCGGGCTGCGCCGTGCCGGGCTGCGCCGTGCCGGGCTGCGCCGTGCCGGGCTGCGCCGTGCTGCCTCGCGCCGCGCCGTGCTGCGCCAGACCGCGTCGGGCTGGGCCTTGCGGTGCCGTGCCTTGCCAACCTGCTTCGGTCCGCCTTGTCCGTGTCGCGCGGGCTGGGCCGCGCTGGGCCGGGCGGCGCCTCGTCTCGCGGCTTGCGGCGCCTCGCCGTTGCGGGCCATGCCTTGTCGAGCTGTGCCTTGTGTCGGGCGTTGTCCACTTGCGCCTTGTCGAATCTGCCCTGCTGTTCCAACTGATTCCGCCGCGATCGACCGGTTCGCGTGTCGGTGTCGCATTGGGACGACGCTCCTCCTGTCCGGGTGCGACAGACGACGAGACCCGCCGTCCGTGGACGGCGGGCCTCGGGGTGCGTGGCTCAGCGGGCGGAGGAGGTGTCCTCCCCTGGCCGGTCGTCGTGGTCCTTGGCGCGGGGCCAGGCGGGGGTGTCGTCGTCGGTGCGGCGGAGGTGGCGGCGTTCTTCTTCCTGGTGGGCGGTGATGCGGGGCCAGCCGGGGTTGGCGACGGCGCTCAGGGCGGGGCGGTCGGGGGTCGGGGTGTCCAGGCGCTCGGCCTGGTAGTGGGGGTCGGGGTCGGTCTTGGTGACCGCCGCCGTGAGCTGGGCGAAGGTGGGGAGGAGTTCCGCTGCCTCCCGGACCTGTTCCGGGTGTCGGGACAGCCACCAGACGACGGCCGTGCCGGGGTCGGTGAGGACCTCTTCGGCGAGGTAGGCGCGGGCGTGCTGTTCCAGTTCGCGTTCCTGGTGGCGGACCTGCTTCTCCTTGCGCAGCTCGGTGAGCCGGGCCAGCCTGCGGGCGTCGTCGTCGGGGACGGTGAGGCCGATGGACTCGGCCCAGGAGATGACCTGGCCGGAGCGGTCGGGGAGCATCGCGCCCAGTTCGGCGGCCAGGCGGGTCTGCACCGCGTCGACGTCGGTGGGGGCGCCGGTGATCGTGACGACCCTGGCGCGTTCCAGGATCGCGTGCACCGCCAGGCCGCGCAGGTTGCCGTGCTGCTGCTGGCCCTGTTCCTGCGGCACCCAGCACACCGTGCAGGAGAGCAGGAACCGGTAGTACGGCTCCGCGCTGTCCACCGGGATCGACGGCACGTGGTGCTCGGAGTGCGGCGGCGTCGGCGGCTTCGCGGCGGCGGCGCGGCGCCGGGCGGCCTCGTCGCGCAGCGCGCGCTGGTCGCGCTGGAAGAGTATCTGCTTGACGACCAGCCCGCTGAGCCCCAGCGACACCAGCAGCGCCAGCATGATCAGCCATCGGCCCCAGCCCAGTGCGAGCCCCAGGGCCCACGGCAGGGCCAGTCCCACGACCACCACCAGTGCGGGCGCGCGCCAGCGCGAGGTGAAATCCACACCTAGGTGGGTACCTGCTGCGGCCGTCGAGGAGTAGACACATCCTGGACATTCGCTCGAACATACGAATGCTGCTCCCATCACCGGTCGGCACGCTGGGCCGGACGGGGGATGGACATACCGCCGGTTCCACGCTCCCGAACCGGGTGATCACGCAGAGCCTTTGGTGCCCGGTGACAACACTGCACGCTCACATCCGCTCAATCCGCCCCGCCGTCATCGGACGACGTCACCGGACCGGACCGCCGGGCGCCCGCGGGCGGATGCCCGCGGGCGAGCAAAATCCTGTGACTGGACGTGATCACCGGGTGTCGGTCGAGGCGGCGGCACCCGGTGGGACGACCGGCGGATGACCGCACCACGGAGCGTGCCCCACGTACCTCGACCGACAGCGGTGTCAGCCGGACCCGTCGTCCACGACCATGCTCAGGTCATCGACTCCGTAGCGGTTCCTGAGTTCACCGGACAGCGCGCTCTGCCCGTTCCCGTCGAGCACTCGCGCCAGGTCGTGAACCAGCACCAAGCGCCTGCCCTGGTCCTCGTGGACGGAATCGACGACGTCACAGATGCGTTCGAACAGGCTCTTCGGTTCGAGCACAGGCGAGGTGACCGAGGAGGGTTCCAACTCTCCGCGGATGATCGCGGACAACCGGGCGAGCGTGGGTGCCAGATCCAGGGTTTGCACCGGTTCCGCGCGGTGCCCCGCCAACCACCACGCCACCGCGCTGCCCGGGGTCTCGAAGACGTCGTCGGTGAGGTACCTGCGCATGTTGCGTTCCTGGGCGCGCTCGCGGTCCCACAACTCCTCGTCTTTGCGCAGTTCCGCCATCCGGGCGAGTCTGCGCGCGTCCTCCTCGGGGAGGGCCAACACGACTTCACTCGCCCACGTCCCCACCCCGTGGCCGTCCGGGCGGCGCGCCTCCACCTCGGCGGTGACGGCGCGGGCCGCCGCGTCCAGTTCTTCTGGTCTGATCGACGCGGTCACCCGGGCGGCGCGGTCGAGGATCGAGCGGATCGCCCGGTCGCCGTGGGTTCCCGGGACCAGTGAGTGCCAGTGGACCCGACAGGAGAACGTGAACCGGTAGTCCGGCGCTGCGGAGCGCAGTTGCACGCCTTCGACGACAACGTCTTCGACCACCGGCTGCGGTGCGGGTTCCGGTATGGGTTCCCTCAGCGGCTCCCGGTGCGGCCGCACGGACAGCGTCCACTGCTCGTACAGCCGTCGGCCGATCACACCTGCGGCGATCAGGCCGACGGCCAGCAGTGGAATCCACACCCCCGCGCTGAGGTCGAATGCCGCTGCCAACAGCAGTGGCAGCCCCACTGAGGCGCACCCCAGGCCCGCCAACGCCAATTTCCTGTTGTCCGTCAGCACCGCTGTTCCTCCTTCGTTCCCACTGCCAGGGGGTCCCGGACGAGTTGAATCCTTCGTTCCATGTCGATCGCCGCTCGGCGGACCCGCTCGTCTTCCGGTGACAGGCGCAGCAGGCGCCGGTTCGCGGCGAAGAGGTCGGCCAGCGGACCCCAGGCACCCGCGCAGGCTGTCACCAGCACATCCATCACGGCGGGGGAGCCGGTCGCCATCCAGGTCATGGCGGTGTCCGCCCAGCCCTCGTCCGCGAGCGCCGCCCGCCACCCCGCCACGACCTGGGCGCGGACCGCACTGTTCGCCAGCAGGGACTTCCCACCCGGCCCCGCTGAGACGAGCCGTTCCGGGCGCACGACTGCCCGGAACACCGCGGGCCTGGTAGTGCTCTCCCCGTCCGCCAGGAAGCGGCGAAGCATCTGCCGGTCCTCGGTCAGCCGGACGAGAGCCGCTGTGGCGAGCGCGGCCGTGGCGGCGTCGGGGTGCTCGGCGAGGTATCGCAGTCGGACGATGGCCTGGTTCGGGAAGTCGACACCCAACACCCGTTCGCACACCGCCACCACCGCTTCAGCCAGGGCTGGGCTGAGGGCTGGGTCGCGCGACCAGAAGTAGACGCGCCGTCGTGCCAGGTAGCCGAACCGGTCGTCGACCGCAGCACGACCCAACAGCGCCAGTGCTTGCTCGCGCAGCGGTTTGCGCTTGTCTGCCCAGTTCACGACCACGCTGAGCACGTCATCGACGTACCCGGCGCGCATCGCTTGGCTGACGAACCGCTCGGTGATCCGTTCCAGGTCCGCGTCGTCGGTGGTCCGGTCCAGTCCCACGGCCGACACCCAGGACGCGAACACCGCGTGCATCTGCGGGTACGCGTCCCAGAGGTGCGCCAACACCGCTTGACCCCGCCAGGTGTTGTCGAAGCGGACCCTGCGCTGCTCGACCACTGCCTGCAACCTGCTCGCCCGGATGGTCAGTCCAACGTCCTGGAGTTGGGGCGCAGGTTCTTCGGTGTACTCCACCTGCTCAAGCAGCTCCCGCTCGGCGGCGGCGACCACATCCACCGATCCGCCTTCCAGCAGGGCCAGCGCCGCGCTGAGCGCTCGGGCGCGGGTGTCGAGGTCCGACATCATCCGCGTCACCGCGGACGCCTGCTCATGGATGACGGCCAAGGCCGTGCGCAGGCGCTCGATGATCCCACCCGCGGTCGCCACCGCGTGGTGCACGAGTTCGGCGACCCCGTCCATACCCAGTTCTTCTATCTGACCTCTTAGGTCAGCAGGCACCTCGTCGGCGCGCAGGTCGAGGTCGTGGGTCTCGAGGTGCGATCGGAGCACCGCGATCCGGTCGGGTGCCACGACCTCGGTGCACAGGGGGCGGAGGTCGGGCGGCAGCCTGCGCTCGGCCCACGGCGGCAGGACCACCACGAGCCGAGCCCGTTTCACCGCCACCTCCGCGCGTAGCCCCACCAGTCTCCGGCAGCACGCGTCAAACGTCTTCTCGTCTGCTTCGGACAGGTGGAGCAGCAGGTTGTCGCCGCTGAGCACCGCGTCCGGTTCGATCAGTGAGCCGCCGTCCTCGGGTTGCACCGAGATGAGCCGAATGGGCTCTCCCTCCGTGCGGCTCAGCAGCATCCGCGCGGTCGCTTCCTTGCCCGCACCCGACTTGCCGCCCAGCAGCAGCGTGGAGCCCTCCGGCCGCACCCTGCTCAGCATCGCGTCGAATCCGGTGGGCCGGACGAACCTGGCGCGGAGCCAGGAGAGCCCGTCCGCTGCCACCGTCTGCGGGGCGGTCCGCCGCAGCAGCGACGCCAACGCCTCGCCGTCCAACGCGGCTGTGATGTAGTTCTGCGTGCCGTGGTTGGGGGAGTTCTGGTTGATCCCCGAGAACATCCCGCTCGCGCTGGAGAAGTCCATGGTCCCCTGCGTGCGGCCGGGGAGGTCGTCAGTCATGTCCCACCCGGTAGTTCTGCTTGCCGTGGTTGGTCGAGTTCTGGTTGACGCCCACGAAAGTGCCGCTGGCACCTGAGAAATTCATGGTGTTGCTCGTGTTCGCGCCGGGTTTCTCCGCCACTGCTGCCGCTGGCGGTGCCTCCGCTGGGACGAACCCCTGTTTCAACAGATCCCCGGTCGGCGTGGGCACCCGCAGGTAGGCGATGCCCTCGAACTGCTTGACCCGTACCGGGGTGGCCACGTAGTCGTCCGGGGACTCGCCGGTGTAACCACCCTGGACGGCGTTGGCGTAGGCGGCCTGCGACACGATCGCGGCGACGCAGGTCTTGTGCGTCGAGCGGGTCAGGAGATCGCGCACCGGTTCGGCGTCCAGGAGCCGGTGGGCTTGCACCCTCGCGTCGCCGCTGCCGGTGCTCAGGTCAGAGATCGAGTCGTCTGTCATCGGTCCGACCTGCACGCTCACCCGCATCCGCATCGGCGCCTCCGCCGCGGCCAAGGTGTTGCGGTAGTCGAGTTCCTCCTGCAGCGCGGGGAGGAAGGGGTTGAGCAGGAGCGGGAGTTTCATCGAAGTGAAGCCCAGGTAGTAGCCGTCACCGGTGCCGCCGCTGAACCTGGTTTCGTCCCACATGTCGACCAACCCGCAGCGCTGGAAGGCCTGCCGCAGGATCAACGGAATCCGGTCGGTGAGTTCGGCGTGGTACCGGCCCGGCCGGGTGCTGAAGTCCTTGACGTCGACGATCAGCAGGGCGCGGTGCGGTGGCATTTCGACGGGTGCTGTGCGGGACATGTGGCTCCTCTCGGGTGGGGGCTCAGTGTTGCCCGGCCGCCGGTCCCGGACTGTCCGGCGGCGGACAGTCCGGTGGTGACGCAGGTCATAGCGGATGGTCGACGGCGAGGATCGCCAGTTGTCGTCGGTCCAGTACGCGCAGGCGCGGACCGGGCGCGAGCACGCCCTCCACCCGCAGTGCCGCGATCTCCTTCGCCACCGTGCTGCGGGACAGGTGGAGCGCATGGGCGATCGTTTCCTGCGGCAGTGGCACTCGAGACGGATCGGCGGTACCGGGGTCGGCCAGGGCCACGATCTCCAGCAGCAAGCGGGCGAGCCGTTGGGTGGGGGAGAACTGCGCCAGTTGCACGTGGAATGGCACGGTTTGGGACAGTTTGGACACCATGTAGTCGGTGAAGGCCTCTTGGCGGTCGTGTGCGGCGAGGATTCGCCTGAACGCAGGGAATGGCAGACGACCCGCCGTGCAGTGGTCGATCGCCACGACCGAGGCTGTGCGGACACCCGTCGGGTCCGCGGTCAGCTCCCCGACGAGGTCACCTGAACCGCGCAGTGCCACCAGCAGGTCGGGCCGGTCGTTCTGCCGCGCCATCACCCGCACCCGACCGCTGGTCAGCATGAGGACGTATCCACCCGGATCTCCCTGGCGCAGCATCGTTGCCCCGGCCCGGAACACGTGTTGTGTGCTTTCCGCTCGAAGTGCCTGCCAGACGCGTTCCCCGACGAGCAGCCGAAAACCCTTGGTCACGGGTCAAGCTGTACCGGTCGGGCGTGTTGTGTACGTCCGGAGTACTGAGCCTCCGCCCGAATGGATCAGTCCTGCGCCGCCAGCGCGGCGCGGATCTTATCCGCGTACGCCGCCGCCGGGTTCTCCTCGTCGTACGGGTGGCGGGGGCCGAGCCAGAAGCGGAGGCCGTCCTTCTTGTGCCGGGGGATCACGTGCAGGTGCAGGTGCGGCACGGACTGGCTGACGATGTTGTTCACCATCACCAGCGAGCCGTCCGCGCCGAGACCGTCCTCCACGGCGCGCTCCAGCCGCTGGGCGAGGGTGAAGAAGGCGGGGACGTCGGCGGCGGGCAGGTCGCTCAGGATGGTGTGGTGGGTTTTGGGTACCAGCAGGACGTGACCGCGGAAGAGGGGGCGGTGGTCCAGGAAGGCGAGCGCCCGGTCGTCCTCGTGGACCACGTCGGCGGGGAGCTCACCAGCGAGTATCCGACAGAACGAGCACGTTTGCGACATCAGGTCCTCCAGGCTGCCCATGGGTTCATCACACTCTGGGCACAATGGTGCGGTGACCGTTCCAGACACGCCGTACCAAGTGCGCAGAGCTCCGACGCAGTACCGGGCGAGCCGACAGATCGAACGGATTCTGGACGCCGCCTCGCGTGTGGTCACCGAGAAGGGTTTCGCGGGTACCACCACCGCCGACATCGCCAAGTCGGCCAAGGTCTCCATCGGGTCGGTCTACCGCTACTTCCCGGACAAGGTGGCCGTGATGAAGGCGGTGGTGGAGCGGAACTCGGCGCGGTACCAGCGCCGGGTGGACGAGGAGACCGCCGCCATGCCGTCGCACCGGTGGCGGGAGGCGGTGGAGCACGCCTACGACATCTACGTGGACATGTGCCGCGGTGACGACGGCTTCCGCGCGCTCAGCGGTGCCGGGATCGCCTCCGGTGAGCTGGAGTCGACCGCGGCGGGGGTGGAGGACCCGCTCTCGCCCGCGTTCGCCCAGATGCTGACCGCGCGCTTCGACTTCCCGGCCTCGCCGGAGCTGCGCACCACCATGCTGCAGGCGGTGACCATCGGCGACGTGCTGACCAGGTTGGCGTTCCGGCTCGTCCCGGGTGGACACCCGGAGACCCTGGCGCAGACCAAGCGCATCATCGTGGACCTCTTGGCGCCCCACGCGCCCTGACGGTGTGGGTGCGGCGCGGCGGTGCTGGGACTTGCACCGCCGCGCCGCGGTCTGCTCCCCGGGGTGACCGGCCCGGGGATGTTTGTATGGGTGAGCAACAAACCCGCCTCCCAGGGTGGCGATCCGAGCCCGCCCGGCATACCGCCGTTCAGCGCATTGTGTGACGCGCCCGACCGCCGTTGAACCGGATTCGACGCGATCGCGGTTCCACCAAACCGAACACGCCACCGCGTCGAATCACGCACGGGACCGCCGTGCACGGCGGCCTGCCGTCGGGGACAGACCTCGACGGGACGCCCACCGCCGGAGAGGGGTGCGACGCCGATGGCGCACACAGCCGAACTCGATCCGATCGATGTGGCCATCCTGCGCGAGTTGCAGCGCGACGCGCGGTTGCAGAACAAGGAGCTGGCCGCGATCGTGGGGGTCGCCCCGTCGACCGCGCTGGAACGCGTGCGCTCGCTGCGCAGGCGCGGCGTGCTGACCGGGTTCCACGCCACGGTCAGCCTGTCCGCGCTCGGCAGGCCGATCAGCGCACTGCTGTCGGTGCGGGTCCGCCCGCACCGGACGCAGATCGCCGAGGCGTTCACCGAGTACGTGCTCGGGCAGCCGGAGACGGTGTCGATGATGCACGTCGCGGGCCCGGACGACTACCTGGTGCAGGTCGCGGTGCCCGACACCGACCACCTGCGCAAGCTGCTGGTGGAGCGGCTGGAGACCCGGCCCGAGGTCATGTCGGTGAGCACGGTGCTGGTCTTCGAGGCCATCGACCGGGTCGTGCAGGCGCCGCTCGCCTAGCGGACGCGGAAAGGCCCGGACCCCGCAGCGGGTGTCCGGGCCTTCCTCGGCTCAGGTCAGTTGTTGCTCGCGCGGCGGCGCACGGCGATGAGCGCGCCCGCGCCACCCAGGACCAGGACGCCACCGATGGCCAGCGGCAGCGCGATGCTGGCGCCGGTGTCGGCGAGGTCGTCCTCGGCCGGGGCCGCGGCCGGTGCGGGCGAGGTCGACACGGCGGCCGAGGTGGTCGTGGTCACCGGCGGGGCGGTGGTCTCCGCGGGCGGGGTGGTCGTCGACGCGGGCGGCGTGGTGGTCTCCGCGGGCGGGGTGGTCGGGGGGACCACCTTCTTGCAGGCGTCCGCCTCGGCCTTGGCGGTGAAGCTCCACTTCTTCTCACCGGTGGGGTCGTCGCTGGTCTTCACGGTCAGCACGTACTCGTGCTTGATCGTGGCGTCCTGCTTGTCCCAGGTCTGCTGGTGGCCCTTGCCGAAGCTGCCCTTGCCCAGTTCCTCACCGTTGTCGGTCAGGGTCCAGGTGTTGGTCGACCCCTGGGTGTAGTCGTGCAGGTTGACCGTCACGGTGGACGTCTCCTTGTCGCACGACGCGCTGACCTTGCCCGCGTGGGCGGAGGCGACGCCGGTCAGGCCGAAGACGGCGGTGGACGCGAAGATGCCGATGACCGCGGTGCGGGCCAGGACACGGGAACGGGACGTGCTCACGGAAACTCTCCTCGGTTCGTGCTGGAAAAGTCGCCCGCAGCCCCGACTCCCGTAAGCCGCGTGACGTTATGGCGGGGAGACTAGCCACCTACATGGGTGACGCAGCAGCCGGGTCGACACTGATGGTGTATTCGTTATCAAGAACAGGGGGGCGCACCTATCGCTCGAACGGGTGAGATGGGCTATTGATGCTGGCTGAGTGTCACGCATCGGGGCGGCATCCAGGTGGTCGTGCGGTACCGCACCGGGTACTTCCCGTTATCGGGGTCGGCGTCCGCGCGGTTCCGGTGCGGCCGAACGGGTGGTGCCGCTGCGCCGTTCCGGTGGGTTCCGCGCCTGTCGGGCCGGTTTTCCGGTGGCGTCGCCATTCCCGGATGCGAAAGCGGCGGAGTCGATCAATGGACGCCTGAACGGGCGGCGATCGATTGGTGGCGGAATTGCTCACGCCGGGTCAACAACCGGGTTTCGCCACCTCGGGTACAGCCGGTCCGCGCCGAGGTTTTGCGCGGGGACGTCTGTGTCGGGTGGAGGTTGCCCGCGATCAATAGGCTGTCGGGGTGAAGACTCCTTGGTGGAAGTTCGTGCTCGTGGTGGTCTGCTTCCTCGTCGGCGGCGTGTGGACCTTCCAGGGCCTCGGCGTGATCGGCGGCAGCTTCATGACCGGCTCGCCGGTGTGGCTGGCGATCGGCCTGGTCCTCGTGCTGGCGGGGGTGTGGCTGCTGGTGGAGACCCTGCGCGCGCGCCGTCGCTGAGGGTGTTCCTGAGAGTCTTTTCAGTCGCTGAGAGTGTCCTCAGTGCTGTCGGTGGGATCATCTGTGCATGAGACGTTCCCTGGTCGCCCTCGGTCTGCTCGGCGCAGCGGCGTGGGCGCTGCGCGACATCCCGGTCGCCGTGGGCGGTCGCGCCCGCGGCGACCGCGCCACCCGGGTCGCCCGTTCCCCGCAGTTCCGCGACGGCCGGTTCCGCAACCGGCCCACCCCGGCCGCCGACCGCACCCCGAGTGCCGCCATGGCCCCCGCCACCCTCGGCAGCACCCTGCGCGAGATGGCCCTCGGCAAGGAGCAGCGCACGCCCCTCGGTGACATCCCGCTGGTCACCCCCACCATCCCGGCCGAACGCGCCCAGGGCCTGCACCTGACCTGGTACGGCCACGCCACGGTCCTGGTGGAGATCGACGGCGCCCGCATCCTCTTCGACCCGGTCTGGAGCGACCGCGTCTCCCCGTCGAGGCTCGCCGGTCCCCGCAGGCTCCACCGCCCACCGCAACCGCTGTCGGAACTCCCGGCGGTCGACGCCGTGGTCATCTCCCACGACCACTACGACCACCTCGACCTGCCCACCATCCGCACCCTCCTGCGCACCCAGACCGCGCCGATCGTCGTCCCCCTGGGCATCGGCGCCCACCTGGAGCGCTGGAAGGTCCCCGCCGACCGCATCGTCGAACTCGACTGGTCGGAGAGCGCGGAGGTCGCGGGCATCACCCTCACCGCCACCCCCGCCCAGCACTTCTCCGGCCGCCTCTTCACCCGAGACCGCACCCTGTGGACCTCCTGGGTCGCCGCTGGCCCGGTCCACCGCGTCTTCTACACCGGCGATTCCGGCTACTTCCCCGGCTACGCGGAGATCGGCGCCGAACACGGCCCGTTCGACGCCACCCTGGTCCAGATCGGCGCCTACAACGACAACTGGGCCGACATCCACATGACCCCCGAGGAGGGCCTCGCCACCCACCTCGACGTCGACGGCGGCCTGCTGGTCCCGGTCCACTGGGCCACCTTCAACCTCGCCACCCACCCCTGGACCGCCCCCGCCGACCGCCTCTGGCGCGCGGCCCGCGCCCACGGCGTCCCCGTGGCCATCCCCCGCCCCGGCGAACGGGTCGACGTCCACAACCCCGCCCCGGTCGACCCGTGGTGGCAACGCCTGGGCGCCCCGTCCGCAACTCCCACCCGACCGGGCGACACACCGACCCCGGAGTCGTCCACAGCCAAGATCAACACCCCCTCCCCGACCCGCTGCCCGAGCTAGAGTGGCCGCGAGGGCGCCGACCCCCGAGGGGAGCGCTCGTCAAGCCCCGTACGCCGATGGGTGTGGTCGGATTTCCCAGGTCGGCCGTTGGAACTGATCGTTGTACACGATGACGTCGGCGTGGTCGTGGGCGTCGAGGTAGCAGCCCTCGGCCGAGTACCGGCCGCGCCGGTAGCGCTGCGCACGGGGGAAGAGGAAGTCGTCGACGGTCGCGCGGATGACGTCGCGGTCCTGCGCGCGCAGGACGACGGCGAGCTCGTCGGCCAGCGTGGTCTTGCCTGCGGCGGGCGGCCCGTCGATGGCGACCCGCAGCGGATGCGCGATCGTGGCAGAGCTGATCGCCTCGGCCAGCCTGCCGATCAGCTCGCCGCGGGTGCTTGATCCATTGCTGCCTCTCGCGGTCTCCCTACACGGCCTGGGGGTCAGTCCAGCCCCAACCGCACCAGCGCCCGCGCGAAGGCGTTCTCCCCGCCGTAGCTCCACGGCAGCGCCGACGGCCGGTTGCCGACGAAGGCCAGGTGCTTGCGGGCGCGTTCGTGTTCGCCCGCCTCCAGCATCGCCCAACCGAACAGGTTGTGGGCTTCCTTGTCGTAGGCGCGGACCCGGTTGGACTGGCCCCACTTGCTCTCCGCGGCCAGGACCTCGTCGCGGAACGGGCCGCGGAAGTGGCGGGCGTGCAGGCGGACGTAGGCCCAGGTGCTGCCTTCCTCGATGAAGCGGTCGCCTTCCTTGAGCAGGTACTCGGCGTGGGCGAGGGGGAGCATGGCGGCCAGTGGGCTGCCGGGTGGGGCCTTGGCGACGGTGTCCCTGGCGAACTCGAACATCTCCTCGTGGGAGCCGCCCCACTTGAGGGCGAGGGTTTGGAGTCGGGCGCAGTGGGCGGGGTAGGAGGTGGGGCAGCGCTTGGTGGCTTCGAGCCAGACCAGGTCGCGCTGGGCGGGGTCGAGTTGCATGCCGCGGGCGTAGCGCTGGAGTTCGACCCAGGGGGTGGCGTCGGCGGGGGCGAGTTTCGCCGCGGCCATCAGGGGGTCGCGGGCTTCGCGGAGGCGGGCGGTGAACAGGCGGAGGCGGTCGTCGCGGATCGTGTGGGCCCAGCCGTCGCCGCGGATCTCCCAGGCTTCGGTGATGAGGGTGGCGCCCAGCCAGAGGAGGGCGTCGGCGGCTTCGCCGGGGGGCAGGCCCTCGGCGATCATCGCGCGGATCTCGGTGGACTGGCCGATGGCGGCCTCGGCGAGGGCGCGCACCCGCTGGGTGCGCAGTTCGTGGTAGTCGCGGCACTCGCGCAGCAGTGCCTGCCCCGCCTTGCGGTGCCCGTCGCGCACGGCGTCCACGCCCGCGTCCAGGGCCATGTCGTCCCAGCAGCGGTCCATCACCAGGGTGTCGGCGATCGCCGACACCGCTTCCCGCGCCTTCTTGCGGCCGAACAGTCCCATGCCCCGAGGGTATCCACCCGCCCGGGTTAGGCTCGGGTTGTGCTCACGTTCCGCCGCGCCACCCCCGATGACGTCCGGTTTCTCGTTCCCCTGGTGGAATCCGCCTACCGCGGTGACGCCAGCCGGGCGGGCTGGACCACCGAGGCGGACCTGCTCGACGGGCAGCGCACCGACCTCGGTGGGGTCCTGGAGGCGATCACCGGACCGGGCAGCGCGGTGCTGGTCGGGGAGCGGGGCGGGGAGGTCGTGGTGTGCTGCCAGGTGGCGGTGGTCGACGGCGCGGGCTACTTCGGGCTGTTCGCCGTGTCGCCGCGGCACCAGGCCGGGGGTGTCGGCAGGCTCGCGCTGGCCGAGGCGGAGCGGGTCGCGGCGCGGGAGTGGGGTGTGTCCGAGATGCGGATGAAGGTCCTCACCGCCCGCGAGGACCTGATCGCCTGGTACGTCCGCCGCGGTTACGCCCGGACCGGTCGGCTCTCCCCCTTCCCCTACGGTGACGTGCGTTTCGGCGTGCCCCGCCGCGCCGACCTCGCCTTCGAGACGCTGGTCAAGCCCCTTGCGTCCTGATCGGACAGTGCGGGCGGCCCCGGGCTCCGCCGCGTCCCATGCGCGCGCGACAATGCGGTGGTGTCCGGACCCACGATCCACGACCACATCCGCGCCCACCTCGACCCCAGCGGCCGCGGCCTGCTCCCCGGTGGCGCCGAGCTGCCGGACGAGCCGACCGGCGGCATCCGGTGGGCCTCCGGCGCCCGCGACGCCCGGCCGGTGCTCGGCCGGTTCGGGGCGGGCCCGGACGCGGGCGAGCTGGCCGGGCTGGTGGCCGACGCGCTGGCCGGTGACCCCGGGTACGCCGCGCTGTACGAGGCGCTGACCGCGGGCGCGGCCGAACCCGCCGGGGTCGCGCACCTGCCCGCGGGTCCGCTGCACGACCTGGGGGTGCGGCTGGTCACCGGGGCGCGGCACCGCGAACCGGTCCGCTTCGGCCTGGGCCTGCTCGGCGCCGACGACACCGAGCTGCTGCTGCTCATCGGCAGGCACGAGGAGTTCACCGGCGCCGCCGCGGCGACCATCGAGGTCACCCACGCCGACGCCGAGCCCGCGCTGCTGCGGCTGGCCGACGCGGTGACCGGGTGGGGGCGCATCGGTGTCGTCGAGCGGTTCGGCCCGGGCGCCGGGCCGGGGGTGCGGGACTGGTTGCTGCGCGGCGGTTTCCGCAACGCCGTGCTCGACGCCTACCTCGCCCACCGCGCCGCCACCGTGGGCGACCTGGCCGCCGCCCTGTCGGCCCCCGCGGTCGACGGCGAGTTGCTCACCGCCGCCTGCGACATCGTCTGCGCCCTCCTCGACGGCGGCCCCGCGGCCACCATCGACGACTACGCCGACGCGCCGCGCGCCCTCGCCGCGCTGCTCACCCACCTGGAGGCCCACCCCGGTGAGCTGCGGCACCTGGTGGCCCTGGCCCGCCTGGACGACTACCTGGCCGACGGCGGCTGGCCCGCCCGCTACCGGCGGCAGTGGACCATCGCCCGGCACGAGGCCCTGGTCCGCCGGGTCCGCGACCTGCTGGCCCGCCCGCACTGGCCCGCCCTGGTCACCGCGGGCCTCACCCGCCCCGACACCTTCCACGACGCCCGCCAGGCCGCCCGCGCGCTGGACGTCGACACCTTCCCGGCCCTGCTCGACCACGTCCGCGCGGGTGCGGGTGACTGGCCGCTGCTGATGGCCGAGACCACCGCGGACCGGCTGCCCGGGGTCCTCGCCCTCGCCGCGGCGGCCCGGTTGGCGCCCGCGGACCTGGACACGGTGGTCACCGCGTTGCGGGCGCACCCGGGCCACGGGGTCGACCTGGTGCTGGCGTCGCTGGCGTCCCCGGTCGGGCGCAACCGGGCGATGGCCGTGCGGACGCTGGTGGGCTGGGGGCCCGCGGCGTGGGCGGAGGGCATCCAGTCCGCGCTGCGCCGGGCGATCGACGCCGAACCCGACCCCGCGCTGCGGGAGAGCATGGCCCAGCTCCTCACCGGCTGACCGTGTTGACGAACCCCCCGCCGGGCGGGTCTGCTGTGACCGTGTCGACCACCGAGTACCGCCAGAGCCGCTTCGTCCCGCCGCCCGGTGCCACCGAACTGCTCCTGGTGCGCCACGGCGAGTCCGCGGCCGCCCGGCCGGACCGGTTGTTCCCGCTGGTCGACGGCCAGGGCGACCCCGAGTTGGCGCCGGACGGGGTGGTGCAGGCGCGGCGGGTGGGCGCGCGGCTGGCCGCTGCCGGGGTCGGGGCGATCTACGTGACGAACCTGCGCCGGACCGCGCAGACCGCGGCGCCACTGGTCGAGGCCACCGGGCTCGCGGCGGTCGTCGAGCGGGACCTGCGGGAGGTCCACCTGGGGGAGTGGGAGGGCGGGGCGCTGCGGTGGAAGGTCGCCGAGGGCGATCCGCTGGTGGCGCGGATGCGGGCGGAGCAGCGGTGGGACGTGATCCCGGGGGCCGAGGGGCTCGACGCCCTGCGGGAGCGGATCGGCGCGGCGGTGCGGCGCATCCACGCGGCGCAGCCGGGGCGGCGGGTCGCGGTGTTCACCCACGGCGGGGTGATCGCCCAGGTGCTCGCCGTGGCCACCGGCGCCGAGCCGTTCGCGTTCCTGGGCGCGGACAACGGTTCCCTGTCGCACGTGGTCGTCGACGGGGACTCCTGGCGGGTCCGGCGGTTCAACGACACGGCGCACCTGGCGGGGGACCTGTCCGTCGCGGGCGAGGCGCAAACCTGAGCCGAGTTCACCTGCCGGGGGCTGGGGTGCGGTCGAGGTGGGCTGGTGGTTGGGTCTGGGGCATGGGTCTTGATCAGTACCTGGACGGGTGGCGGCCGGGGGTGGTGGAGGTCGAGGACGGGCTCAGCGGGGCGCCCTCGGCCGCCTTCGCCGCCGCGCTGGACCAACCCGGGGTGAAGGGCGGCGCGCTGCCGCCGTTGTGGCACTGGTTCCACTTCCTGCAGTGGCCGCCGGGCGGTGACCTGGGGGCGGACGGGCACCCGCTGGCCGGGCACTTCCTCCCGCCCGTCCCGGACCGGCGGCGGATGATCGCCGGGGGCCGGGTGAGCTGGCGCGCGCCGTTGCAGCTCGGGCGGCGGGCCACCCGGGTCTCGGCCCTGCAGGGGGTCGAGGTCAAGCGGGGGCGCACCGGGGAGATGGTGTTCGTGACCGTGCGGCACGAGGTGGTGCAGGGCGGTGTGCTGTGCCTGGTCGAGGAGCACGACGTGGTCTACCGCAGCGGTGACGCCCAGCGGCGGGCGTTCGAGCGCCCGGACCGCAGGGTGGAATCCGATTCGCCCTGGCAGTTGCGGCTGCACGCCGACTCCGTGCTGCTCTTCCGGATGAGCGCGCTGACGGCCAACTCCCACCGCATCCACTACGACGAGTCCTACGCGCGGGACGTCGAGGGGTACCCGGGTGTCGTGGTGCACGGGCCGCTGCTGGCGCTGCTCATGGCCGAGCTGCCCCGGCGCGCGGGGGAGACGTTGGCCTCCCTGCGGTACCGCTTCAAGAAACCCGTGTTCGCGGGCGACGAGGTGCTGGTCACCGGCGGACCGGACGGCGGGTTCGCGGTCGTGGGGGCGGGCATCCACGCCGAGGCGGAAGCGCGGTTCGGGCTGTGATGGGCGACCTGGACCCGATGGAGCGCGAGATCGTCGCCACCGTCCGGGCGTTCGTGGACAAGGACGTGCGGCCGGTCGCCCGGGACCTGGAGCACGCCGACACCTATCCCGAAGAACTGATCGAGCAGATGAAGCGGATGGGGGTCTTCGGGCTCGCCGTGCCCGAGCCCTACGGGCAGGTCCGGGTCTCCACCCCGTGCTACGCCCTGGTCACCGAGGAACTGGCCCGCGGGTGGATGAGCCTGGCGGGCGCCATGGGCGGGCACACCGTCGTCTGCGACCTCCTGCGCCGCTTCGGCACCGACGAGCAGAAGGAGGACTACCTGCCCCGCCTGGCGACCGGGGAACTGCGGGCCACGATGGCGCTGACCGAACCCGGTGGGGGCTCCGACCTCCAGGCGATCCGCACCACCGCCCGCCGGGACGGGGACGAGTACGTGGTCAACGGTTCCAAGACCTGGATCACGAACGCGCGGCGGGCGGGGCTCGTGGCGTTGCTGTGCAAGACCGACCCCCGGGCCGAACCCGCGCACCGGGGGGTGAGCGTGCTGCTCGTGGAGAAGGTCCCCGGGTTCACCGTCTCCCGGGACCTGCCCAAGCTCGGCTACAAGGGGGTCGAGAGCTGCGAGCTGTCCTTCGACGACGCCCGGGTCCCCGTCGGCGCCGTGCTCGGCGGGGTGGAGGGCAAGGGGTTCGCGCAGATGATGGCCGGGTTGGAGATCGGGCGGGTCCAGGTGGCCGCTCGGGCCACCGGGGTGGGTCGGGCGGCGTTCGACGACGCGTTGCGGTACGCGCAGGAGCGGGAGAGCTTCGGCAAACCCATTTGGCAGCACCAGTCCGTGGGCAACCTCCTCGCCGACATGGCGACCAGGTTGACGGCCGCGCGGCGGCTCGTCCTGCACGCGGCGGCGCTCATCGACCGGGGGGTCCGGGCTGATCTGGAGGCGGGCATGGCGAAGTTGTTCGCCTCCGAGACGACCATGCAGATCACCATCGACGCGATCCGGGTGCACGGGGGGTACGGGTACTCCACGGAGTTCGACGTGGAGCGGTACTTCCGGGACGCGCCGCTGATGATCGTGGGGGAGGGGACGAACGAGATCCAGCGGGATGTGATTGTTCGGCGGCTGGTGGAGCGGGGTGGCTTGGACTCGCTCGGGCTGTGACTCAGGGGGCTGCTGTCTGGATCTGCTTGGCCGTGCCGTGGGTTCAAAGCCCGGTCGTTTGTTGGGCGTGCCCGGGTGGGCTGATCTGCTCGGCCGTGCCGTGGTTTCAAAGCCCGGGATTTTTCGGGGCGTGCCCGGGTGGGTGGATCTGCTTGGGCGGGGCCCCTACAGCGATCATGTGCCTGGTGTGACCGAGTGGGGCGAAAAGAGTGCCCCACTGCCCAGGCAGGCTTGCACATGATCGCTTCCCCCACCCAAGCACATCCACCCACCCGGGCATCTCCGTAGCCGGGCCGGCGGTTTGTTGGGTGGCTGGGTTTCGCTGCGCCGGAAGGGGTTCGGCGTGCCGGGCCGGCGGGCCGGTGGTTGGTGGGGTGCTCGGCGGCTGCGCCTGGTGGGGCTTGGCGTGGCTGGCCGCCGGGCTGGCGGTTGGTGGGGGTCGCCGGCTGCGCCCGGTGGGAGTTCGGGTGGCTGGCGGCTTGGCCCGCGGTTCGGGTCGGTGGTCGCTGCGCCTGCCGGGTTCGGGGTGGTCTGCCGCCCCGAACCCGGCTGGTCCGCTTGCGGGGTCAGCGGTCCAGGGCTGTGCGCAGGCGGGACAGCAGGTCCGAGCGGCTGGTGGCGCCGAGGCGGGCGCGCATGCGGGCCATGTGGTGCTCGACCGTCTTCGCGGAGATGAACAGGCGATCGCCGATCTGCTTGTAGGTCAGGCCTTCCACGACCAGGGTGGCGACCTGGAGTTCGCGTTCGCTGAGGCGGGCGCCGACGCGGTCGGCCTCCTCCTGCGGTTGGCCCGCGGTGCCTTGGCCCTGGAGCATCCGGGCGCAGTCCAGGAGGGACAGCATGGCCTTGCGGTCGGAGGTGCGGATGGCGGCTTGGCCCGCCAGCCGCGCCGCGTCCCAGCACAGGCCGACCGCGTGCAGGCCGCGGGCCGCCGCTTCGACGGTGACCGGGTCGACCTCGCCGTCGAGGACGTGGCGCCAGCAGCTCGCCGCCGAGGCCACCGCGGCGTGGAAGGGGCCCGCGGTGGCGTTGGCGGCCAGGGCGGCGGCGTGGTCGTCGGCGGCGGCGGGGTGTTCGGCGATGATCTCCGCGTGCAGGCAGGACCAGTGCAGCATGGTGGTCCACGCGGGTGGGTTGCCCAGTTGGTGCAGCAGGTCCCAGGCCTGGTCCAGGTGCGGGGCGAACCGCTCCCGGTCGCCGACCCTGGCCGCGGCGACGGCGAACTCGCCCAGCGGCAGCAGGGTGAACAGGTCGACCGGGTGGCGGACCACCGCCTCGTACGCCTGTTCCCAGGTGCGGCGCAGTGCCGCCAGGTCGCTGCCGCGGCGGGCGGTGCCGACGGCCAGGCCCACGGCGAACAGCCAGTCGCGCGGGGACAGGGGGGTGCCTGCCTCCGACAGCGCTGCCGTGGCCTCGGTGCCGTCGCCGCGGACCATGGCCGACCAGGCGCCCAGCAGGCGGTGGCGGGTGGTCAGCAGCGCGCCGCCGACGCGGGCCGCGGTCGCCCGTTCCAGCAGTGGCTCGGCGAGCGCGCCCGCTCCGGTGTGCAGGGCCAGCAGGGCGCCCAGTGCGGCGGGGCTGTCCGGCAGCAGCACGTCGTGGCCGACCGGTTCCAGCATCTCCGCCGCGCGGACCACAGTGGACAGCGCGGCGGGGCCGGAGCCGTCCACCGAGGCCAGGATGCCGCGCGCGGCGGAGCTGACCGCGCCCGCGAGCAGGGTGGGTGGGCCGTCCGTCGCGGCGCGGTCGAGGGCCGCTCGGGCGTCGGTGAGCCTGCCGACGCCGACCAGGCCGATCGCGGCGAGCGCCCCCTGCCCGGACCACTGGTACAGCTCGGCGCTGCGGGCCAGTTGGCCGCGGTGGGCCAGCGCGGCGGCGGCGACGCCCGCGGCGGCGGCCCGGCGTTCGCCGCCCGCCGTCGCCAGCAGCGCGTCGGCGCGGCGCAGTGCGCTGTCCAGGGCCCCGGACAGGGCTTCGGCCTCGGCGCGGCGGACCTCGTCGACCGGGTGGCCCGCGTCCGCCGCGGCCTCGTGCAGGCGCACGGCCAGGGCGGGGTCGGCCTGCTCGGCGGCGGCGGCGTAGACCGCCGCCGCGGAACCGCCCGAGGTGCCCGCGGCCAGCAGCGCGCCCGCGAAGTCGAGCAGCGCCCCGCCGCGGCGCAGTTGCAGGTCGGCCAGCGCCCCCAGGACCGAGTCGCGCTGGTCGGCGGGCACCAGCTCGCGCAGCGCGGCGGCGGCCAGCGGCGGCACCGACCCGTCCGGGCCGAGCAGGCCGGTGGCCCTGGCCTCCTCGGCCGCCTCGCCCGCCGGGCCGGACACCAGGCCCGCCAGCAGTTCCGCGTCCCCGCCGACCCCCGCCTGGACCGCGATGAGCACCCGCACGGTGTCGGGGGCGAGGCGGTCGACGTCGAAGCGGAAGTCCTCGATCGCGCCCGCGGGCACGGTCGCGGTGTCCGGCCGCAGGTGCGGGGCGAGGCGGTGCACCAGGCCGGGGATGCCACCGGTCTGGTGCAACACCAGGTCGACCACGGCGTCCGGCAGCGCCGCGCCGGTGGTCGCGGCCAGGCAGCGGCGGACCCGTTCGCGGTCGAACGGGCGCAGCGCGATCTGCCCGCGCAGCCTGCCGAGCAGCGCCGTCAGCCCCGCGGGCCGCGGCCGGGGCCGGGCGGCGACGACCAGGCCGACCCGGTCGTCCAGGGCCACCTCGGCCAGCTCGGCGAAGTCGTCGTCCCCCAGCAGGTGCGCGTCGTCGACGAGCAGCAGCCGGGCACCCGCCGCCCGTCCGCGCCGGTGGCGTTCGGCGCCCTCGGCGGTGGCCAGCAGGTCCAGCAGGGCGCTCTTGCCGTAGCCGCCGGGCGCGATCACCGCCAGCCGCACCGGCCCCGTCTCCCCCGCGGTGATCGACGCGCAGAGCCGCCGCGTCGGTTCGTCGAGCACGAGTTCGCTCGGCTGCGGGTGTCCGGGGATCAACGGCGGTCCTCATCACAACGGGTCGCGGGGGCGACGTACTGGGCTGGCACGGGGGCGGAACGGGGACCCGCGCTCACCGGGTGTCCTCCTCGCCGCGGGAGCGGCGGGGGAAGGTGAAGCGGGGCGGGGGCGGGACGAGCGGGGTCAGCTCCACCGGCGGCCGGGGCGGCGGCGGGTCCGAGTCGGGGGCGCCGTCGACGGCGGCGGGCGGCTCGGCCGGGGCGGGCGGCGGTGCCTGCCTCGGCGGCGGGGGTGCCGGGGTGGGGCGGGGGGCCAGCAGCGGGTCGGCGCTGAGGTGGGCGGTGACGCTGCGGGCGGGCAGCACCAGCCCGTCCGGGCGCCGCTCCCCGGGGGTGGCGGGGACCAGGGCGTGACCGGGCGGGCCGGGGTGGCCCGCGGTGGCCGGGACGAGCCCGGGGCTGCTCGGCTGGCTGAACGCGCCGGGGACGGCCGGGGTGAGCCGGGGATCGCTGTGCGGGCCTTGGCCGCCCGCCGGGCCGCCGGGTCCGACGACCGCGTGGCCGGGACCGCCGGGGGACCAGGCCGGGCCACCGGGGGTGACCGGGGCGAAGCCCGGGTGGCTGCCGGGGTGGCCGGGAAGCCCACCCGCGCCGCCGGGGGCGTGACCGGGTCGGCTGCCGGGAGCGCCTGCCTGGCCGGGGCCCCCGTCGGGGTCGAACGGGGTGTGGCCGGGGTGACCGGGTCCGACCGGGGCGGGTGCCCCGGTGGGGGCGAAGTCCACGCCGCCGAGGGCGGGCTGGACGAGGCCCCCGGGGCCCGGGTTGCCGGGGAATCCGGCGGGGTCGAAGTCCGTGCCGCCCGGGGTGAGCGGGAGGAAGCCGGGGTCGCCGCCGACACCGGTGGGGGCGGGACCGGCTTCGCCGCCCGCTCCGACCCCGGTGGAGCCGAGCGGCGGGAAGCCCGGGTCGCTGCCCGTCCCGGCCGCGCCGGAGCCGGGGCGGCCCGCGAGTTCGACGGAGGCGTGGTCCGCGCCGTTGGGGTGGTTGCCGGGGCTGCCCGCGCCGCTCAGTGGGGTGAAGCCGGGGTGGCTCGCGAGTTCGGCGGAGATGTGGTCCCGGCCGCCGGGGCCCGTGCTGCCCAGTGGGGTGAAGCCGGGGTGGCTGCCGGGGCCGCCGAAGTCCCCGCCGGGCCTGCCGCCGGGTCCGGCCGGGGCGGGGTTGCCCGAGGGGGCGAAGTCCGCGCTGCCCTGGGTGAGCGGGGCGAAGCCGGGGTGGCTGCCCGGCCCGGTCCCGGGGTTCAGCGGCGGGAAGCCGGGGTCGCTGCCGGGGTCGGGGCGGCCGGGTCTGCCCGCGCGGCCCCCGGGGGAGCCGGTCGGGCGGGGGCGGGCGGCGAGGGCGGCGCCGCGGGCGGGGGAGGTGGCGGGGTCCTCCTCGACCGGGCAGCCCGCGAGGTCGGCCAGCAGCGGGACCCGGGCGGTGCCGCCCGCCAGGACCGCGCCCGCCAGGTGTTCCGGGGGGACGGTGGCCAGCAGCGAGCGCACCTGGTCGGCCACCGCGGCCAGGGTCGGGCGGGCGAGTTCGGCGAAGGTGGTCCGGGGGACGGTCACGTCCCCGGGGGTGTGCGGGAGGGGGACGCGGACCTCGGTGGCGACCGACAGCCGCTCCTTGGCCGCGGTGCAGGCCTCGCGGAAGGCGGCCATGGCCTGCCGGGGCAGGTCGGCGGCCCGGACCGGGCCCGCGGTGCGCAGGTCGGGGACGGTCTCGTCGGGGGCCGGGGTGGGGGTGGCGGCCAGGACGTGCTCGGCGAGCAGGTCGTCGAGGTGGTCGCCCGGGGCGGTGGCGGGGTGGGCGGTGTGCGCGGTCAGGTCGAAGGCGGACGGGCCGCGGTAGAGGACCGCCTGTTCGCTGTGCGCGGCCCCGACCAGGGCGACGAGCAGGGCGGTGCCGGTGGGCACCGGGTCGCGGGCGTGGCGGGTCTCGGCGGCGGCGACCACCGTGGGCAGCAGCAGGGCGCCGGGCAGGCCCGCCTCGTGCAGGGCCTCGTGCAGCAGCCTGCGCCGGTGGGGCCCCCACTCGGGTGGGTGGGTGACGGCGATGCGGTCGGGGTCGCCGCCCTCGGCCTCGGCGACGGTGTCGACCACCCAGGCGACGAGTGCGGCCACCAGGGCCTCCGCCGGGTACAGCTCGCCGCCGAGGAGCACCGCGGTGTCGTCGCCGACCCGGTCGAGGGCGGCCCTGGCCAGCCGGTCCGGTTCCGCCTCGGCCCGGCGCAGCGCCGCCCGGCCCGGCACGACCTCGCCGTCGGCGGCCACGAACAGCACCGAGGGGAACCAGCGGGCGCCGCCGTCCACCGGCACCACCTCGGCCCGGCCGTGGCCCGCGTTCCCGCGCCTGCAGACCGCCGCCGTGCCGCGGGTGCGGCCGACGTCGATGCCCAGCACGTAGGGCACGCGCGCCATGCGACTCCATCCACCAGGTCCACGGGGGGAACAACGGTCCCTGTTCGTACCAGCAAGCCACCCCCGGGGACCAACCCCGGGTGGTCAGAAGAACAGTCCCTAATCCCCTAATAGGCGAAATGTTGTCGCTCTTTCGGGTAGGGGACGCAACGGGGTGTGTTCCCCGATGGCAGGGGACCCCCCGATCCCTAGCGTTGTCGTCGTCAGCCCGGGGTCGATGCCCCCGACCTCGGGCACACCAAGCTTTCTTTGCGTATAAGAGGAGATCGTTTCTTGTCTGCCCAGGAACAGACCCTGCACGACTTCGTGCTGAACCTGCTGACCGACGACGCCGCTCGGTCCGCGTTCGCCGCGAACCCGACCGCCGCGCTGGGCGACGCGGGCCTCGGTGACGTGACCGCGCAGGACGTGCAGGACGTCATCCCGCTGGTCGTCGACTACGCGCCGGTCGGCGACGGGCAGGGCGTCGAGCTCGCCATCCCGACCGACGGCGACGACGCCATCGCGCGGCTGCAGGCCGTGGCCGAGGTGGGCGGGGCCGCGTTCGCGGGCCAGGTCGACACCGACGTCGTCACCGCCACCGCGACCGGCGTGTACTCCGCCGACGAGGGCTTCGACGGCAAGTTCGACGTCGACACCGAGCAGGGCGGGGCCACCACCTGGCTGGCCGCGGGCTCCGACGGTGCCGCGCTCGACACCGTGTTCGAGTCCGACCACGCGCAGGGCCAGGCGGGCGTCGCCGTGGGCACCGACGGCACCGCCGCCGGGTACGCCGACCTGACCACCGAGCACGCCACCGCGCACGGCGCCTTCGCCGCTTCGACCGAGGGCGCCAGGGGCCACCTCGCGGTCGAGACCGACCACCTCGACAGCGGCAGCGCGTTCGCCGCGGGCTTCGAGGGCGTCCAGGCGGGCACCCACGGCGAGACCGACTTCGCCGCCTACGAGGCCAAGCTGGACACCACCGACGGTGTGGCCACGAGCGCGGTGCTCGACACCGACGAGCTGGAGGCGGGCGTCGCCCTGGACGCCCTCACCGAGGATGGCACGCAGGCGGTCGCGGGCGTGGAGACCGACTTCGTGACGGCCGGTGCCGCGCTCGACGCCTCCACCGAGGGCGTGCACGCCACGGCGGGTGTGGAGACCGACGCGCTGTCCGCGGGTGCCTCCCTCGACGCGAGCCGCGACGGCGTCTACGCCACCGCGGGCGTGGAAGCCGACGACCTGTCCGCCGGTGCGGCGCTGGGTCTGGACCACGACGGCCTCCAGGCCGACGCGGGCCTGGAGACCGAGGCCGTCTGGGCGGGCGTGCAGACCGGTGGCGACGCCCTCTCGGCGGGCACCGACCTGGACGCGGGTGTGCTGGGGGTCGAGGGCGGTCTCGACTACGCCGCCGGTGACCTGGCCCTCGGCGCCGAGCTGGAGACCCCGCTGGGCGAGGTGGACCTGTCCGGCCTGAGCGTCGGCGTGCACGGGGTGTCCACCCCGGAGCTGGCCGACCTGGTGGACCCGGGCGACCTGCTCGACGCGGAGACCCTGCGCGGCGGCGACCTGTCCGCGGGCACCGTGGCCGACTTCGTCTCCGCGGGTGGCAGGCTCGTCGGCGAGACCGCCGACCTGGCTTCCGGTGCGGCCCCGGCGGGCCTCGGCGGCTTCCTCACCGGCGCCACCGCCCCGGTCTCGGACGCGCTGTCCACCGGCACCGCCCCGCTGACCGACGGCCTGGACGCCCTGGACGGCCTGGGCACCCTCCCGGCCCTGCCGGGGCTGTCGGACCTGCCCGCCGAGCTGCCCGCCGTCCCGGCGCTGCCGGAGCTGTCGGACCTGCCCGCCGAGCTGCCGACGGACCTGTCGGACCTGCCGGTCGACCTGCCCACCGACCTCCCGGTCGACGTGCCGGACCTGCCGGTGGTCAACCCGCTGCCGGACCTGGCGCACCTGCCGGAGACCCTGGGCGGCGTCGTGGACGCCAGCCCGCTGGGCGACCTGGTGCACGGTGTCGAGGACGCGCTGCCCGAGGTGGGCGGCCTGACCGACGGTCTGCACCTGGGTCACTGATCCGGCGCTCCCGGGCAACCGGGAGCCGGAAAACGTGAATGGATTGTCAAACCGGGCGGGGTTCACCGAGTGGTGGACCCCGCCTGGTTTCTGTCACAGATAAGTTACGGCACACTCTTGTGAGTGACCGTTCCACCGTGGCTCGCGCTTCTCGATGACACCGTCCGTGCTTGCTCGGCGGGTCGACGCCCTGATCTGGTGAATCGGTTGCTGGATCGTCGAATGCGACTGTTAGATCCGGGTCGCCGGGTCGCTGTCGTGGGCACCCCCGGGCAGGGCAAGAGCCAACTGGTCAACGCCCTCCTCAACGCCCCGGTCTGCGCGGTCGGCGACGACCGGACAACCGCCGTGCCCGCCGTCGTCCGGCACGCCGAGCGGCCCACCGCCACCGTGGTGACCGACGAGCGCCCGGCCATCGGCGCCGCCGCCGACCCGGCCGACGCGGGACCGGTGGAGACCGCCACCGCCCGGGCCAACAAGCTCGCCCTGGTCCGCGACGACGTGCTGCGCACCGAGATCGGCCTGCCGCGCACGCTGCTGGGCCAGGGCCTGGTGCTGGTCGACTCACCCGGCATCGGCGACCCGGGCTGCCCGCGCACCGCGCGCGCGATGGCGGTGCTGGCCGAGGCGGACGCGGTGCTGCTGGTCTCCGACGCCACCGGCGAGCTGTCCGCGCTGGAGATCGACCTGCTCGCCCAGGTCAGCAGGCTGTGCCCGACCGTGCTGGTGGCCCTGACGAAGATCGACATGGTGCCCGCGTGGCGGCGGGTGGCCGAGGTCGACCGCAGGCTGCTGGCCGAGGCGGGCATCGCCGCGCCGCTGCTGCCGGTGTCGTCGGTGCTGCGGCTGGCCGCGGCCAAGGCCGGGGACAAGCGGCTCAACGCCGAGTCCGGCTTCGCCGAGCTGATCGACTGCCTGCGCCGGGAGATCCTGGCCGACCCGAGCCGGGTGGTCGCCGCCGTCGCGGCGGCGACCAGCGGCCTGGCGCTGGACCAGTTGATCGTGCCGCTGCGCGCGGAGTTCGACGCCGGTCAGCCCGGCGCCGACCCGGCCGCCACCGCCGCCTGGCACGCCGCGGGCCGCCGGGTGGAGGAGCTGGGCCGCGCGGCCGCCCGCTGGCAGACCCTGCTCGCCGACGACGTGGCCGACCTGATGGCCGACATGGACCACGACCTGCGCGACCGCACCCGGCGCATCCTGCGCGAGGTCGACGACTACTTCGAGGTCGCCGACCCGGCGAAGGTGTGGCCCGAGTTCGAGGAGTGGATGCGGGAGAACCTGACCGCGGTCGCCGAGGTGCACTCCGACTGGCTGCTGGAGCGGTTCGAGTGGACCGCCGCCCGCATCGCCAGGCACAGCCCGCTGGGCGCCACGTCCGGGTCCGCCTGGTCCTCCGACCTCCTGCGCGAGGTCTCGGAGAACCACGTGGGCACCCTGCGGACGCCGAACATCGAGAAGTTCAGCACCCCGCAGAAGCTGTTCGTCGGCCTGCGCGGGTCCTACAGCGGCCTGCTGATGTCCGGCCTGGCGACCTCGCTGGCCGGGCTGCCGCTGATCAACCCGTTCTCCGTCGGCGCCGGGGTGGCCTTCGGCGCGCGCAGCGTCTTCGAGGAGCGCGGGGCCCGGCTCAAGCGCAGGCAGGCCATCGCCAAGACCACCGCCCAGCGCCACGTGGACGACTTCTTCCTCTCCTACGGCAAGGAGACCAAGGACGCCACCAGGGTCATCCACCGGGCCCTGCGCGACCGGTTCGCCGCCGTCGCCCAGCAGTTGCGCGGCGAGGCCACCCAGTCCGCCAGGGCGATCAAGCTCGACCTGGACACCGAGGCCGCCCGCCGCGCCTCCCGCGCGGCGGAGGTGCGGCGCGGGCTG
This sequence comes from Actinokineospora spheciospongiae, assembly GCF_003182415.1. Taxonomy (NCBI): domain Bacteria; kingdom Bacillati; phylum Actinomycetota; class Actinomycetes; order Pseudonocardiales; family Pseudonocardiaceae; genus Actinokineospora; species Actinokineospora spheciospongiae. The sequence continues at coordinate 786,908 of NZ_QHCP01000003.1, forward strand.
GAGCAACTGCTGGCCCTGCGCAGGCGGGTCGAGGCGATCCGCGCCCAGCGGCCCGCCCGGGCGCTGAGCGCGTGAACCTCGCCGAGGCGGCGTGGTCCCTGCTGGAGCGGGCACTGCCGCACTACCGCGACAGCCCGCGCGCGGAGGCATTCCTGGGCACCGCGATGGCCCGGCTCACCGGACCGCTGCGGGTCACCGTCACCGGCCCCCCGCGCTCGGGCCGCACGACCCTGCTCAACGCCGTGGTCGGCGAACCCGTCCCCCCGGGCACCGACCGCCTCACCGTGGACTGGCCCGGCGACGTGGAGCTGGTGGACGCCCCCGAAACCGACACCGACGCGGTCGTGCACCTGCTGCCGCACCCGGCCGCCGACACCCGCCCCCTGCGCCCCGCCGCCGCCGTGTCGACCCTGGTCGTGCTCTCCCGCGCCGACGAACTGGGCGGCGGCCGGGTCGACGCCCTGGTCTCCGCCCGGCAGGTGGCGCGGCGGCGGGCGCGGTCGGCCGAACTGGGCGGCCTGTGCCAGGACGTGCTGGCCGTGGCGGGTTCCCTGGCGCTGGGCGCGTCCCTGCTGACCCCCACCGAGGCGTCCGCGCTGGCGGCGCTGGGCCGGGTGCCCAGGGCGGAACTGGACCCGGTGCTGCTCTCGGCGGACCGGTTCGCCACCGCCTTCCCCGCCGAAGGCCCCGCCCTGCTGACCCGCCTCGGCCTCTTCGGCGTCCGCCTCGCCGCCACCCAGGCGCGGCGCGGCCTGACCGGGGCCGCGCTGGCGGCGGAACTGGTGCGCGCCAGCGGAATCACCGAACTGCGCACCGCCATCGGCACCCGCTTCACCGAGCGCTCCCCGGTGCTGCGCGCCCGCACCGCCCTGCTCGGCCTGGAGGCGGTGCTGCGCCGAGAACCCCGAGCCCCCGCCCTGGCCGCCGAGGTGGAACGCGTCCTCGCGGGCGCCCACGAACTGCGCGAACTCCGCCTCCTGGCCGACCTGGACACCGGCCGCGTCTCCCTGGGCGAGGAGGTCGCGGAGGCCCGCTACCTCCTCGGCGCCCAGGGCACCACCCCCGCCGCCCGCCTCGCCGTCTCCGACGACGCCCACACCGCCGTCCTGCGCTGGCGGGCCCACGCCGAGGACCCCCGCCGGGACTCCCGCGCCCGCCGGGCCGCACTGGTGGTCGTCCGCAGCTGCGAGGAACTGGTGACCCGTGGTGCCACCACCGCCCCCTGAGCCCGCGGTCAGCCGGTCTCGGCCGTCACCCAGTCGAGGTAGGCGCGGTGGCCGCCGGTGATCGGAACAGCTATGACTTCCGGCACGTCGTACCCGTGCTGGGCAACGATGTGCTCGGTCACCTCCGCGACCCGCTCCCCGGTGGTCTTGACGTGGAGCTGCCACTCGGTGGACGAGGTCACCGCCCCCTCCCACCGGTAGACGCTGCGCACGGGCCCCACCACCTGCGCGCAGGCGGCAAGACGCGCTTCCACCAACGATTCCCCGAGCCGGGTCGCCGCCTCGACGTCGTCCCAGGTGGTGATCACCAACACGTGTCCGTCCACCGGTCCCAGGGTAGCGATCGGTGCCAGGGAGAACGGTCGGGCAACGGCCCCCGCCGAGTGGTGGGCGCCCGGTCCCAGGACTACCGTCGGGGGTCCTGATCCGACCGTTTGGGGGAACCTGCATGGCGACCTTCGGGCCGCGCTTGGCGGGCGTCGTGTGGGGCGAGCAGCACGACCGGTTGTTGAACTTCGTGTTCCGCGCCTTCGACTGCTGCGTCCGCGACCGCGACCTGGCCTGCGCCATGACGGTCGACCTGTTCGGCCGCAACCCGCACCTGGTCGATTCCCCCGACCTCGACGACGACGCGATCCGCGCGGAGCTGGTGCCGCTGATGGCCGCCGCGCTGCGCGAGCGCTCCAGCCACACCGCGATCAAGGTGGCGGTGGGGCACGCGGCCTGGCAGGACCGGGTGGCCCGGTCCCGGGGCGCGGGCGCGGCGGGGTGGCACTCCGCGTTCGGGTCCGTGCGCACCTTCACCCGGCACCTGCGCCTGACATGACGATCGCGGTCGCGGGGGCGAGCGGGTACGTCGGGCAGCGGTTGGTCGCCGCGCTCGACGCGGCGGGGGAGCCGGTGCTGGCGCTGGGCAGGCACCTCGACTCGCTGCCGGGCGGCGGCAGCGTGCGGTCCTCGGCGGTGGACGTGGCCGACACCGCCGCGCTGACCGGTGTCCTCGACGGGGTGCGGACCGCCTACTACCTGGTGCACGCCATGGCGGGTGGCGCCGACTTCGCCGACCGGGACCGGGCGATGGCCCGTTCCTTCGCCGACGCCGCCGCGGCGGCCGGGGTGCGGCGGATCGTCTACCTGGGCGGCCTGGGCGACGAGGGGCTTTCCGAGCACCTGGAGTCGCGGCAGGAGGTCGGGCAGTTGCTCGCCGGGACCGGGGTGCCGGTCGTGGAGCTGCGCGCGGCCGTGGTCATCGGGTCGGGCAGCATCTCCTTCGAGCTGTTGCGCTACCTGACCGAGCGGTTGCCGTTCATGGTGTGCCCGCGCTGGGTGCGGACCCGGGTGCAGCCGATCGCCGAGTCCGACCTGCTGGCCTGCCTGCGCCAGGCGGCCGACGAGGACCGGGTGCCGCCGGGGGTGCACGAGGTCGGCGGGCCGGACGTGCTGACCTACGAGGACCTGATGCAGCTCTACGCCAGGGTGCGCGGCCTGCGTAGGCGGCGGATCGTGCGCGTGCCGCTGCTCTCGCCCCGGCTGTCGTCGTACTGGGTGCACGCGGTGACCCCGGTGGACCGGGCGGTCAGCGGGTCGCTGATCGACAGCCTGCGCAACGACGTGGTGGTCACCCGGGCCGACAGCCCGTTCGACGTCGAGCGGGTGCCGATGGCCGAGGCCATCGCCCGCGCCCTGGACGAGCAGCGCGACCGGGTCGCGCACGAGGTGTTCGACTTCGCCCACGGTGTGGTCGACGGCGTGTTCAACCTCAGCACCAGCGTGGAGATGGACCGGGGCGAGGTCAAGGGCGCCCGGCTCGACCTGTCGCGCTGCGGCGGCGACCTGCACTGGTACGGCTGGGCGTGGGCGTGGGTGCTGCGCATCTGGCTGGGCAAGCTCTTCGGTGAGGAGCTGACCCTGCACCGCCCGGACACCGTGGAGGTCGGCGCGACCGTCGACTGGTGGACCGTCGCCGACTGCGGCGACCACCACATCGTGCTCTACACCGACAAGTGGTTCTGCGGTGAGGCGTGGTTGGGCTACCGGATCGAGGGCGGCGCCGAGCCCCGGCTGTGGCAGGTGGGCGCGCTGCGGTCGAAGGGACTGCTCGGCTGGGCGTACTGGCGCGCGGTGTACCCGATCCACCTGGTGGTGTTCCGGGTCATGGCCCGCAAGCAGACCCGGCGCGCGCACGCCCTGGCCCGCAAGCTCGCCGACCGCGCCGACGCCGCCTGACCCGCTGCCGCGACGGCCGTACCCGGGCGTGCTCAGCCCTCGGTGTCCTCGGTGTCCTCGGTGAAGCTGCGCATCCGCGAGTTCGCCGTGGCCGAGCAGGTGAGCGGGCTGTCCGACGTGGTGAAGGTGGCGCGCAGGCGGATCGGCTCAGGCAGGCCGTCCAGGGCGACCGACCAGCGGTCGCGCCCGAGCGGGGTCACCGACACCGGGGGGTAGGCGTGCACGGCGTCCTCACCGGTGCGCTCCCGGGCGATCCGCTGGGCCGCCTGCACCGGGGCGGTGACCGTGCTGCGCCCGCGCAGCAGCGGCACGGTGAGCCTGCCCGCCTCGAACCGGTCCGCCAGCCCGGTCACCGCGTCCACGCCCACCTGCCCGAAGTAGAAGCCGTGCGGCAGCGCGACCAGGTTCGCGGCGAAGCGGTCGCCGCCGACGTGCGAGCACTCCCAGGTGGCCTCGGGCCGGGTGGCGGCCAGCGCGGCGGCGACCGGGCGCCCGCGCAGGGCGCAGCAGGTGTCGTGGCGGCCGTGCGCGCAGACCAGGTACGCAGGCTCGGCCGTGGGCGTGCCGCTGGGCCAGGGCGCGGTGAGCAGGTCGTGCGGGTCGGTGAAGGTCGACCACCAGGTCAGCTCGCGCACCGAGTCGACGTAGGCCCAGCGCAGCGGGGCGTCGGTGTGCCTGCCGGGTTTGCGGATCAGCAGCACCCGGGCGCCCACCGACGCCGCCCGTTCCGCCAGTCCGGTGATCACCGGGCCGGGTAAGTCGCAGTCGCGCCACGGGTCCGGGCCCCACGCCTTCGGCTGTTCGACCAGCAACCAGCGCAGCACCGGGGGAGCGGTCGCGGTCATCGGGTCGCCCCGGCGCACGCAGGCGGCGGCGCAGCGCTCCGCCGTCACGCGGGGACCAGGACGCCCTCGCGGAGCAGCCTCCGCACGAGCGTGGTCTGGTCGGCGACGTCCAGGCCGGGCAGGTCGCCCACCGCCACCGAGGCGCCGGTGAGCAGGGCCGCCAGGGCCGGGGCGGTGTAGGCGGGCAGCGACAGCCGGTCACCCGGGACGTCGAGCAGCACGCGGTCCCCAGCCGGGGTGAGCCGGGAGCGCAGGCCCGTGCGGAGCACCACGCGGCTGCCCTCGGCCACCGACTGGGCCGCCGCGACCTGGGCGAGCGGGGCCAGCGGCGCCGGGCGGTTGCCCGACCACGCTCGGTCACGCAGCAGTTCGGCGACTTCACCCGGTGTGCTGGACCTGACCACCCGGGCGAGTGCGTCGACGGTTTCCGCCAGGTGCGGGGCCAGCGCGTCCGGGTCGGCCGCGTCGATCCCCAGCGGCAGCGACCCGCGCAGGTCCCCGTCCCGGCCCGCCAGCTTGAGCAGGGCCTCGACCAGGGCGAACCGGGTCAGCACGTGGATGCCCACGGTCAGGTGCGCGGACACGCCGCCCAGGGCGCGCGCCGAGTGCAGGTAGCCGCGCGGCAGGTAGAGGGCGTCGCCGGGGCGCAGCACCTCGTCGATCAGGGGTTCCTCTTCCGCGCGGGCGGCGACGGCGGCCGAGTGCTGGTCCCAGGGCTGGTCGCGCAGCGGGTCGGCGTGCACCGGTTCGTGCACCAGCCAACGCTTCTCGCCCGCCACCTGGAGCACGAACACGTCGTGCACGTCGTAGTGCGCGGAGAAGCCCTGGGAGGACGCCGGGGTGATGTAGGCGTTCACCTGGACCGGGTGGCCGAGGTCGACCCCGAGCTGGGCGGCGAAGTCGATCACCGGCGGCCAGAGCCGGTGCAGGCCCTGCAGCACCAGGGTGGCGCCCTGGTCGAACACGTGCGCCACCTTGTCGTCGGACACCTGGTCGCCGATCTCGGCCCCGACCCCACCGGGCGCGGTGAACTGCGCCGACGACAGCACCGAACCGTTCTTGGCCACCCGCAGGAACGGGGTGCGCAGGCCGCGCCGGGACAGCAGCTCGTCGACGTCACCGAGGGTCAGCAGGTCCTCGAACGCCTTGGGCAGCGTGCCCGCCGGGCTCAGCAGCGGGGCGCGGCCCCAGTGCTCGGCGGCGAACGCGTCCGGCTCGGCGGCCACGCACCGGCGCAGGGCCGGTCGGTCTGCCGTCGCCGCGCGCGCGGCGGTGGGGATCGGGGTCATCGTCTACCGGCCCGCGCCGCCGTCGGCACCGCCGTCCGCACCACCATCGGCTCCACCGTCAGCGCCGCCGTCGTGGCCGCCCGGGGTGCCGGACGCGCCGTGGTCGGCCGTGCCCGCGCCGCTGTCGGCCGTGCCGTGGCCCGCTCCGCCGTCGGCGCCACCGTCGGCACCGCCGTCGTGGCCGCCCGGGGCACCGGAGGCGCCGTGATCGGCCTGCCCGGCCGCGCCGCTGTCGGCGCCACCGTCCGCACCGCCGTCAGCGCCACCGTCGGCTCCGCCGTCAGCGCCACCGTCGTGGCCGCCCGGGGTGCCCGAGGCGCCGTGGTCGGCCGTACCGGCTCCGCTGTCCGCGCCACCGTCGGCTCCGCCGTCAGCACCGCCATCGGCGCCGCCGTCGTGGCCGCCCGGGGTACCGGAGGCACCGTGGTCGGCCGTGCCCGCGCCGCTGTCGGCGGGGCCGTGCTCACCGATGTGTCCACTGCGGATGTCGTCGTCTTCCAGGGACATAACGCCTCCTCGCGTTTCGTCGAACCGGGGTTCCGGCGACCGCAACCCCCGTTGTACGCCCTGGTACCCCCGGAAGGTGTGATCCATGCGTCCGATCGGGCACGGCTCGCCGGGGCCGCCTGCGGTTTGCCCACGGGGGTTGCCGGGTATCTTCGGTGTCGGCGGCGAGGTGGAGGTGGGATGGGCACGACGGGGACACCGCTCGACGGCCGGTACCGCCTCGGCGACCTGCTGGGCACGGGGGGCATGGCCGACGTCCACCGGGCGGTCGACCTGCGGCTGAGCCGCCCGGTGGCGGTGAAGTTGTTCCACCCCAAGGCCGACGGCGCCACCATCGCCCGGCTGGAGACCGAGGCCAGGCTGCTGGCGGGCCTGTCGCACCCCGGTCTGGTCCGCCTCTACGACATCGGCGCCGACGACTCCCGCCCCTACCTGGTCATGCAGCTCGTGGACGGGTCCACCCTGCGCGGGCACCTGGACCGGGGCGTGCTCCCCGCCGACTCGGTGGCCCGGTTCGGGATGCGGCTGGCCGACACCCTGGCCTACGTGCACTCGCGCGGCATCGTCCACCGCGACCTCAAACCGTCGAACATCCTCATCGACCACGACGGCACCTGCTTCCTGGCCGACTTCGGCATCGCGCGGGCCATGGGCACCGAGCGGCTGACCTCGGCCGGGCACTGCGTGGGCACCGCCGCCTACCTCGCCCCCGAGCAGGTGCGCGGTGCGGAGACCGGCCCGGCGGGCGACGTCTACTCCCTGGGCCTGGTGCTGCTGGAGTGCCTGACCGGGGAGCCGGAGTTCACCGGGTCCGACATCGAGGCCGCCATCGCCCGGCTGTCGCGCTCGCCGCGCATCCCGAAGTGGCTGCCCCGGGTGTGGGCGGACACGCTGGCGGCGATGACGCTGCGCGAGCCCGCCGACCGCCCGGACATGGCCGAGGTGGCCCGCAGGCTGGCGCACTGCGCGCTGCGCGGCCCGCTGGCCCGCCGCCCCGCGGTCGCCCCGACCCGGCAGGTGCCCGCGCCCCGGGCGACCACCGTGCGGATTCCCCTGGTCGCAGCGGACAAGCGGCCGACGAACGTGCTGCGCGCCGCCCTGTTCACCGGGGCCCTGCTGTTCGGCGGGCTGGCCGCGGTGACCGCGACCCTGCCCGGCGCCGCGCGCCAGCAGGCCCGCCCGCAGGAGGCCCCGGCCGTCGTCGTGCCGGTGCCGCTCGGTCCGTCGCCGTCCGCGGCGACGCGGACCGGGGCCGCCACCGTGGTCGTGCGGCCCCCCACCCCGGCGCGCGGCCGGGGATCGTCGACCGCCGCGAGGAAGCACTCCAAGGGCGCGGCCAAAGCGGACCACCCGGTCGAGGTGAGCGGGAGCGGCCGGGGCGACGACTGATCCGACGACTGACCGACGACTGTTCCGATCGACGACTGACCGACGACTGACCGACGACTGTTCTGACGACCACCCCCCACCGACCCCGCCACATCGTCCGGCGGGGAGGCTCCCCCGCCCCATATGGTGATTGACGACAGCCCTCTCGGCCGGAGTCCGGCCTGGGCATGACCGAGGAGACTGTGTGCGCCCCTGGCCTGGAACCCCTTACCCGCTCGGCGCCACCTACGACGGCGCGGGCACCAACTTCGCCCTCTTCTCGGAGGTGGCGACCCGCGTCGACCTGTGCCTGTTCGACCACGACGGCACCGAGCACCGGGTGCGGCTGCCCGAGGTCGACGGCTTCGTCTGGCACGCCTACCTGCCCGGTGTGCTGCCCGGGCAGAAGTACGGCTACCGGGTGACCGGCCCGCACAACCCGGAGCAGGGTCTGCGCTGCAACCCGAACAAGCTGCTGATCGACCCGTACGCCAAGGCGGTCGACGGCGAGGTCGACTGGGACCAGTCGGTCTTCGGCTACCAGTTCGGCGAGCCCGAGCAGCGCAACGACGAGGACTCGGCCAGGCACACCGCCAAGTCGGTGGTGATCAACCCGTTCTTCGACTGGGCCAACGACCGCCCGCCGAAGACCCCGTACAACGAGAGCGTCATCTACGAGGCGCACGTGCGCGGCCTGACCATGCGCCACCCGGACGTGCCCGAGGAGATGCGCGGCACCTACGCGGGCCTGGCGCACCCGTCGGTGGTCGAGCACCTGAAGAAGCTCGGCGTGACCGCCATCGAGCTGATGCCGGTGCACGAGTTCCTGCACGACCACGGCCTGCAGGAGAAGGGGCTGCGCAACTACTGGGGCTACAACACCATCGGCTTCTTCGCCCCGCACTCCGGTTACGCGACCTCGACCGAGCAGGGCGCGCACGTGGCCGAGTTCAAGTCGATGGTGCGCACCCTGCACGACGCGAACATCGAGGTCATCCTCGACGTGGTCTACAACCACACCGCCGAGGGCAACCACCTGGGTCCGACGCTGTCCATGCGCGGCATCGACAACGACGCCTACTACCGGCTGGTCGAGGACGACCAGCGGTACTACATGGACTACACCGGCACCGGCAACTCGCTGAACGTGCGTAACCCGCACACGCTCCAGTTGATCATGGACTCGCTGCGGTACTGGATCACCGAGATGCACGTCGACGGGTTCCGGTTCGACCTCGCCGCCACCCTGGCCCGCGAGTTCTACGACGTCGACCGGCTCTCGGCGTTCTTCGACATCGTGCAGCAGGACCCGGTGATCTCCCAGGTGAAGCTGATCGCCGAGCCGTGGGACGTCGGCCCCGGCGGGTACCAGGTGGGCAACTTCCCGCCGCTGTGGACGGAGTGGAACGGCAAGTACCGCGACACCGCCCGCGACTTCTGGCGCGGTGAGCCCGCGACCCTGGGCGAGTTCGCCTCGCGCATCACCGGTTCCTCGGACCTCTACCAGGAGGACGGCCGCAAGCCGTTCGCCTCGATCAACTTCGTCACCGCGCACGACGGCTTCACCCTCAACGACCTGGTCTCCTACAACGACAAGCACAACGAGGCCAACGGCGAGGACGGCCGCGACGGCGCCGACGACAACCGCTCCTGGAACTGCGGCGTCGAGGGCCCGACCGACGACCCCGAGGTCAACGACCTGCGCGCCCGGCAGCGGCGCAACCTCATCGCCACCCTGTTCCTGTCGCAGGGCGTGCCGATGCTGCTGCACGGCGACGAGATGGCCCGCACCCAGCAGGGCAACAACAACGGCTACTGCCAGGACAGCGAACTGTCCTGGGTGGACTGGTCGCTGGCGGAGACCAACGCCGACCTGGTCGACTTCACCGCCGGGGTGATCGCCCTGCGCGCAAAGCACCCGGTGTTCCGGCGCAGGCGCTTCTTCGCGGGCAGGCCGATCCGGCGCGGCGACGAGCTGCGCGACATCGCCTGGTTCACCCCGTCCGGCGACGAGATGTCCGACGAGGACTGGGGTTCGGGCTTCGGCCGGTGCATCGTCACCTTCCTCAACGGCGAGGGCATCCCCGACCTGGACCAGCGCGGCGAGCGGGTCTCCGACGACTCGTTCCTGCTGTGCTTCAACGCCCACCACGAGGACATCGACGTCACCGTGCCCGACGGCGACTACGGCGCCGAGTGGGAGGTGGTGCTCGACACCGCCACCGGTGAGGTGTCCGCGCCTGCGCCGAGGGTGATCACCAAGGACACCAAGCTCTCCCTGACGTCCCGCTCATTGATCGTGCTGCGCCGCACCGGAACGGAGTAGAAGGTGGCCCCGAGGTCGACCTACCGCGTCCAGATGCGCCCGGCGTTCGGTTTCCCCGACGCCGCCGCCATCGCCGACTACCTGGCCGACCTCGGGGTCGGCGCGCTGTACTCCTCGCCGATCCTGACCCCCACCGCCGGGTCGACGCACGGCTACGACGTCGTGGACCCGACCAGGGCCAACCCGGAGCTGGGCGGTGAGGACGGCCGTCGGGCGCTGGTCGCCCGGCTGCGCGAGCTGGGCCTGGACCTGGTGGTCGACATCGTGCCCAACCACATGGCCGTGGAGGTGCCGTCGCAGAACGCCTGGTGGTGGGACGTGCTGGAGCACGGCCCGGACTCGGCGTACGCGGGGTACTTCGACATCGAGTCGTTCCCGGTGCTGCTGCCGGTCCTCGGCTCCGACGACGACATCACCGAGCTGGCCGTCAAGGACGGCAAGCTCACCTATTACGAGCACGAGTTCCCCATCGCGCCCGGCACCGAGGGGGACGGTGTCGACGCTGATGCCCGCGAGGTGCACGAGCGGCAGCACTACCGCCTGGTCGACTGGCGCCGCGCCGGGGCCGAGCTGAACTACCGCCGGTTCTTCGACGTGACCACCCTGGCCGGGGTGCGCGTGGAGAAGCCGGAGGTGTTCGACGCCACGCACGCCGAGGTGCTGCGCTGGGTCGCCGAGGGCGACGTGCAGGGCCTGCGCGTGGACCACCCGGACGGCCTCGCCGACCCCGGCGGCTACGCCAAGCGCCTGGCTGAGCGGGCGGGCTGCTGGATCGTGCTGGAGAAGATCCTGGAGCCCGGCGAGAAGCTGTCGGAGTCCTGGCCGGTCGCGGGCACCACCGGCTACGACGCGCTGCGCGAGGTGTGCGGGGTGTTCGTCGACCCGGCCGCCGAGGCACCGTTCACCGAGCTGGCCCGCTCCCTGGGCGTGCCGACCGACTTCGAGCTGCTGCGCGAGGAGTGCAGGCAGCTCATCACCACCACGTCGCTGGCCGCCGAGGTGCGCCGCATCGCCGACCTGGTGACCGGGGTCGACCCGATGGACGCCCGGCGCGCGGTGGCCGAGCTGATGGTGGCCTTCCCGGTCTACCGCTCGTACCTGCCCGAGGGCGAGGCGAACTGGGCCGCCGCGATCGAGCGGGTGCGCACGGCGTGGCCGGAGCTGGCCGAGGCGGTGGCCGCCCTGGACACCCAGGTGCGCGCCGACCCGACCGGGGAGCTGGCCACCCGGGTGCAGCAGACCTCCGGCATGGTCGTGGCCAAGGGCACCGAGGACACCGCGTTCTACCGCTACTCCCGGTTCGTCGGCCTCAACGAGGTCGGCGGCAGCCCGGACCACTTCGGCGTGCCGGTCGCGGAGTTCCACGCCGCGCAGGCCGAGCGCGAGGCCAAGTGGCCGGAGGCGATGACCGCCCTGTCCACGCACGACACCAAGCGGTCGGAGGACGTGCGCGCCCGCTTGGCCGTGCTGGCCGAACTGCCCGACGAGTTCACCGCCGCCGTGCGCCGCTGGACGGAGAAGCTGGGCATCGAGGAGCCCACGCTGAACCTGCTCGCCTGGCAGACCCTGCTCGGCGCGTGGCCGATCGGCCCGGACCGGCTCTCGGCGTACCTGGACAAGGCCGCCAAGGAGGCCAAGGTCCGCACCACCTGGGTCGACCACGACGAGGAGTTCGAGGCGGCCGTGCGGGCCTGGCCCGCCGCCGTGCTGGGCGACCCGGAGCTGGCCGCCGAGGTCCGCGCCCTCGCCGAGAGGATCACCGCGCCCGGCTGGTCGAACGCGCTGGGCCAGAAGCTGCTGCAACTGGCCGGACCGGGCATCCCGGACGTCTACCAGGGCACCGAGCTGTGGGACCTGTCCCTGGTCGACCCGGACAACCGCCGCGACGTGGACTTCGCCGAGCGGCGCGCGCTGCTGGCCCGCCTCGACGACGGCTGGCTCCCGCCGGTCGACGACACCGGCGCCGCCAAGCTGCACGTGGTGCGCACCGTGCTGCGGCTGCGCCGCGACCGCCCCGAGCTGTTCACCGGCTACCGCCCGGTGACCGCCACCGGCACCGCGGCCGAACACGTCGTCGCCTTCGAGCGCACCGGCCTGATCGCCGTCGCCACCCGCCTGCCGGTCAGCCTGCCCGGCTGGGGCGACACCCGGCTCGACCTGCCGGACGGCGAGTGGACCGACGCCCTCACCGGTCGCCGCGCCGAGGGTGGGCTCGCCGACCTGCTGTCGGACTACCCCGTTGCCCTGCTGGTGGGAGGCCAGGCGTGAACCCCGAGCACTTCTCCGTCTGGGCCCCCGAACGCGACCGGGTCCGACTCGCCACCGGCGCCCAACTGCACGAGATGACCAGGGACGACGCGGGCTGGTGGCACGTCGAGGTCCCCGGCACCGGGGCGGGCACCGACTACGCCTTCCTGCTCGACGACCAGGAGCAGAGCTACCCCGACCCGCGTTCGCTGTGGCAGCCCGAGGGCGTGCACGGCCCGTCCCGGCGCTACGAGCACCGCACGTTCGACTGGACCGACGAGGGCTGGACCGGCCGCGCGCTGGCCGGGTCGGTGCTCTACGAGCTGCACATCGGCACCTTCACCGAGGAGGGCACGTTCAACGCCGCCATCGAGCGGCTGGACCACCTGGTGGAGCTGGGCGTCGACCTGGTGGAGGTGCTGCCGGTCAACGCCTTCGACGGCACCGAGGGCTGGGGCTACGACGGCGTGCTGTGGGGCGCGGTCCACCAGCCCTACGGCGGCCCGACCGCGTTCAAGCAGTTCGTCGACGCCTGCCACCGGCGCGGCCTGGGCGTGGTGCTGGACGTGGTCTACAACCACCTCGGCCCGTCGGGCGCGTACCTGGACAAGTTCGCCCCGTACTTCGCGGGCAGCACGATCTGGGGCCCCACCCTCAACCTCGACGGCCCGGATTCGGACGAGGTCCGCCGCTACGTCATCGACAACGCCCTGGGCTGGTTCCGCGACTTCCACGTCGACGGCCTGCGCCTCGACGCCGTGCACGCCCTGCGCGACACCAGGGCCACCCACTTGCTGGAGCAGCTTTCGTCCGAAGTGGACGCCCTGTCGGCGGCCCTGGGCCGCCCGCTGTCGCTGATCGCCGAATCCGACCTCAACGACCCCCGCCACACCACCCCGCGCGAAGCGGGCGGCTACGGCCTCACCGCCCAGTGGTGCGACGACCTGCACCACGTCCTGCACGTCGCCCTGACCGGCGAGACGGACGGCTACTACACCGACTTCGGCACCCCCGGCGCGCTGGAGACGACACTGCGCCGGGCGTTCTACCACGTCGGCACGTGGTCGTCGTTCCGCAAGCGCTCGCACGGCAGGCCGCTGGACACCCGCACGGTCTCCGGCCACCGCTTCCTGGCGTACTTGCAGAACCACGACCAGATCGGCAACCGCGCCACCGGCGACCGCCTCACCGCCACGGTGTCGCAAGAGCGGGTGCTGTGCGGGGCGGCGATCCTGTTCTGCTCCCCGTACACGCCGATGCTGTTCATGGGCGAGGAGTGGGCGGCAACCACCCCGTGGCGCTTCTTCGCCTCGTTCCCCGACGAGGAACTGGCCGAGGCGGTCCGCACCGGCCGCCGCCGTGAGTTCGCCGAGCACGGCTGGGGCGAGTCGGAGGTGCCGGACCCGATGGACCCCGACACCGTCCGCGCCTCCACCCTGAACTGGGCGGAACTGGCCGACCCGGCGCACCGGGGCGTGTACGAGACGTACCGGGCGCTCATCGCCCTGCGCAAGGCCCGCCCGGAGCTGAGCGACCCCCGCCTGGACCGGTTCACGGTCGAGGCCGGGGACGGTTGGCTGCTGCTGCACCGGGGCGGGCTGCGGGTGGCGGTGAACCTGTCCGGGGCGGAGGTGTCGCTGCCGGTGGCGGCGGTGTCGACCCTGCTGGCCGCCGAGGGCGTGCACGTCGGGGTGGACACGGTGGTCCTGCCCGCCGACACGTTCGCCGTCCTGGAGGTCTGACGGCTCCCGAGGTCTGATGACGCGGACCGGCCGCCCGAGTGCTCGGGCGGCCGGTCCGTGGTTTTCGGGGACTTATTCGACGCTGCGGCGGTAGCGGACCTCGCGCTGCGGCCCTGGCGAGGCGAACCGGCGGATCAGGAAGTTGATCGCCGCACCGATCAGCAGCCACACGATGGCGGCCAGCCCGTAGTCGAGCAGGGTCGCCAGCTTCGCCGACCCCGGCGTGAACAGCCCGTCGAACCCGAGCGAGACGGCCCCGGAGAAGTCGCTGATGAAGCCCGCGAACCCGTTGTCCGGGTTGGCTTCGGCGAGCGTCAGGATGATCTGCGCGACCAGCACCACCGCGAACAGCCCGGTGATGAAGGTGACCGCCGAGGTGATCATCCGGATCGTGCGCCACCGCTGGGCGTGGGTGTCCCGCACCCGCTCGTGCACGACCTCCTCGTCCGGCGGCCCGTACTGGCCGGGAGGCGGCTGCTGCCGGGGTGCGACGTACTGCTCCTGGGGCGGGAAGGCCCTGGTCCGCTCGGGATCGCTCTCCGGGTAGCTCATTGCACGATGGTGACACCGGCACGCGCGCTCCGCTGGACAGCCGGGCAACCGGCCTAACCCGTGGCGGTGGGAGTGTCGCGCCGCTGGCGGGCACGCAGAGTGAGGTAAATTCTACTTTCAGGAAGGTATCCGTCCTTCCAGGGGTGGAAAGGCAACACCATGTCGGGCAAGCGACAACCCCCGAGGCCCAGGGACCGCATCATCGGTGCCCGCCTGCGCGCGATCCGCAAGGAGCGGACGGACTTGAGCCTCGAAGCCGCCGCCAAGCTCCTCGGCTGGGGCCTGGCGACCATGTCCAGGATCGAGAACGGCAAGCGCGTCATCGACACCGAAGAGGTGGCGATGATGCTCACCGTCTACGGCATCCCAGCCGATGAGCGCAGGGACATCATCGCCGAAGCCAGAGCGGAGAACGCCTCCGGGTGGTGGGACCGCCCCCTGCCCGGCGTTCCCGCCGAAGTCGGCACCCTGGCCAGCTACGCCGTCGACGCCGACAGCCTGACCGACTGGGCGGTGACGCTGGTACCGGGCCTGCTCCAAATCGAGGACTACGCCATGGCGTTGATGCTCTCCGATGATATGTCGGTGGAGGTTGCGGAGTTGCGATGGGTGGCCAGGCGTAGGCGACAGCAGATCCTGGGCACGCTGGAGTACGGCGCCTACATCAGCGAGACGGCACTACGGACGCCATTCGGGGGTGCCGTAACCCATCGAAGGCAGCTCAGTCATCTCCTGGAGGCTCGTGATCGGGGGATCTCCGTTCGGGTTGTGCCGGAACATCTGCCACTCGGCTTGATCAGCCACTCATGGCTTTACCTGACGTTCCCCAACACCACTCCCGTCGTGAACGTCGAGGTGGCCGAAGGTGGGGTCTACCTGCACGACGACCAAGCGGAGCCGTACGCGAAGGTGCTCGCCAAGCTGGATCACAATGCCCTTTCCACCACTGAAAGTCAGACTAAGCTCCGGTCGATCCTGAAGGAGGCGTGATCATGCAGTGGCGCAAGTCGAGCTTCAGCGGGTCCGGCGGCAACTGTGTTCAAGTGCGGCAGGACTTGGCCGCCGTCCGGGACAGCAAGAACCCGGTCGGCCCCGTGCTCGCCGTCGACCTGTCCCGCCTGTCGGCCGTCGTCAAGTCCGGCAAGCTGGACCGCTGACCGACCCCGCTCGGCTCCCGCACGCCCCCTGCGTCGGGAGCCGGGCTGGTCACCTGCTCAGAGGTTCATCCACGCCCCGTCCGGCATGTCCGGATCGGCGTACTCGGGAAAATGAATCGTCACGTGTCGGATGTTGGAACGATCCGTGCCATTGGCGGTGATCGTCACCTTCTGCTCTCGGGAGTCGGGCAGGAGAAGGGATTGTGCGGTCGTCGTTCCACCGCCGGTGACACTCAGCGTGCTCACGTCGAGCACTCCATCGAACAGGACCGCCTCGCCTGTGCTCGGAGTCCCGTCCCGGACGTCGACGATGACGAACTCCGAGGTGTCATCGATGCTGATGAAAATCATTCCTGGAGATGTGGCGACACCGCGCTCGAATTCCGCATCGGTCCATTCCGGCCAGGTGTCGGGGTCCGACTTGTAGTCGCCGAGACACACCTGCCCGTGGGACGGGCGGACCGGCTGGCGCAACAACAGCATGGCTACCCCTCGAACTCTTCGGTGGCGATCTGGCCAGGATTGATGATGACGACCAGGAACGCGTCGCCGTCCTGCAACCGGTTGACAGTGTAGGCGCGTCCCACCGCGCCGCCTTGCCGGTTCTGCTCGATGGTGGGAACACCTTGCGTGCTCGCACCCGGCCCGCCTTCCTTCGCGGACTTGAAGGGGTATTCGTCGCACGACTTCGGCTTCAGCTCCGCCAGCCGAGCAGGCGTGCACACCGAGCGGTTCTTCAGCTCGCGCGCCTTCAGGTCCACTTCGTAGTGGAGTAGGGCAGGCTGTCCGGTCGACCACGCCACAGATATGTGGCGGGCGATGTACGGCATCTTCTCGGCGTCGATCGGGACCACAGGAAGGTCTTTGCAGCGCCGGTCCTTGGTGAGTTGCTCAGGCGTGCACTCCTTGACCCGGCCCCGAAAGCTGGGTGGAACCAGAACCTCGTCCGCTTCTTTTTCCTCGATGTCTACCGAGTTGATCACCTCCTGTGCGATATCGGTTTGAGTCACTGCGACGACCGCCCCGACCGCAAGCAGGATGGGCAACAACCCGCTTTTGGTTTTCGTGCTCATGTCTCCCCCGTGCCACGCGTGAAGACTGTTCGACCGTCGTATGAGCATCCCAGGGTGCATCGGCAGGATGGGTGGTTTCGCGGGGCCGAACGAAAGGTGAACCTGAACGGCCCAGTGGAGGGCGTGGTCTCGCCATTGGGTTGCATCCTCGACCATGCCGCAACCCAAGCCCTTTCCACTGCCGAAAGTCAGACTATGCTCCGATCGATCCTGAGGGAGGCGTGATCATGGAGTGGCGCAAGTCGAGTCGTAGTGACGATGCCAACTGCGTGCAGGTCAGGCAGGACTTGGCCGCCGTCCGGGACAGCAAGAACCCCGGTGGCCCCACCCTTGCCGTCGACCTGCCCCGCCTGTCGGTCGTCGTCAAGTCCGGCAAGCTGGCCCGCTGACCAACCCCCGCTCGGCTCCCGCACGCCCCCGAGTCGGGAGCCGAGCAGGTCACCGACGAGGGGCGGTTCGCCGTGGTCGGAACTCCGCCCGAGTCCTACCGGACCCGGGCCGGTTCGCGGGCGTACACGTTCCGGTAGGCGGACGGGGTCAGCCCGCAGTGCTGGGCGAAGTGGGTGCGGAGGTTCTGGGCCGTGCCGAAGCCGCTCCTGCGGGCCACCTCGTCGATGGTGGCGCCGTTGTGTTCGAGGAGCTGCTTGGCGCGGTCGATCCGGGCCAGTTGGAGCCACCTCATCGGCGGCAGGCCGGTTTCCGCGACGAAGCGGCGGATGAACGTGCGCTGGGACAGGTGCGCGTGGGCGGCGAGTTCGCGGAGCAGGAGCGGCTCGCCGAGGCGTTCCAGCGCCCAGGCGCGGGTCGCGGCGAGGGACGTGCCCGCCGCCGCGGGGAGGTGGTGTTCGATGAACTGCGCTTGGCCGCCTTCGCGGTGGGGTGCGGCGACCACGTTGCGGGCGGCCTGGTTGGCGACGGTCGCCCCGTGGTCCTTGCGGATCAGGTGCAGGCAGAGGTCGATGCCCGCGGCCGTGCCCGCCGCGGTCAGCACGGTCTCCTCGTCGACGTAGAGCACCCCGCGGTCCACGGTGACGTCCGGGTGCTCCCGCGCGAGGCGGTCCGCCTGGCTCCAGTGGGTGGTCGCCCTCCGCCCCGCGAGGAGACCGGACTGCGCGAGCGCGAACGCGCCGACGCAGAGCGACACCACGCGGGTCGAGCGGTCGTGGCAGGCGCGGAGGGCCTCGGCGACGCTTTCCGGGATGCCGCGGTCGAACGCGTAGCCGGGGACGATGACGGTGTCCGCCGCCGCCAGTTCGGTCAGCGCGCCCGCGGCGGAGAGCCGCAGACCGCTGTCGGTGGTGACGCCCTGCCGCGTCGGTGTCACCACCGACAGCGCGTAGCGGTCGCCGAGGGTGCCCATGGTCATGAACGGCATGCCCAGCTCGAACGCGAGCACCCCGTCGAGGGCGAGAACCGAGACGCGATGACCGACCATGGCAATAACATAACCCAAGTTGTCAATCTTGCCAGTGGTTGTCTGTGCCCGCAGCGGCCATGGTTGGTGCATGACCACTTCCACACCCGGATTGTCACTACCCGACCTGCTGTCCTCGCCGCTGCGCCAGGCGGCCGTCGACCACGTGCTCGCCGCCGAGGAGCGGTCCGTCGCGCACCACAGCCTCCGCAGCTACCTCTTCGCCACCAAGGCCGCTGACCTGCGCGGGCTGCGAAGCGGCGTCGACTACGACGACGACACGCTGTTCTACGCGACCGTGCTGCACGACCTCGGGCTCTCCGACGAGGGCGAGGCCCGGCCGGACCGCTTCGAGGTCGCGGGCGCCGACCTGGCCGCGGAATTCCTGACCGGGCACGGGATCGCCGCCGAGGTGGTCGACACCGTGTGGGACGCCATCGCCCTGCACACCAGCCCCGGCATCACCACCCGCCGCGGCGTCGTCTGCGACCTCACCCACGTCGGCACCGGACTCGACTTCGGCCACAACGCCGACGACATCACCGACGAGGAAGCCGCGGTGATCAACGACGCGTTCCCCCGGCTGGACATCAACACGTCCATCGGCAGGCAGATCGTGGAGCAGGCCGAACGCAACCGCGGCAAGGCACCGCACCTGTCCGCCGCCGACTACTTCCACCACGCCGTCCACGGTTTCGACATGGGCTTCATGTCCCGCTGGGGCGCGGCCTGACCTCCCGAGGAGGAACGATGGACCACCGCCTCTTCACCATCCTGCGGGTCGCCGACCTCGACCGCGCCAAGGACTTCTTCACCGCGATCGGGCTCGACTTCGACCCGGCCTTCACCAACGACGACTTCGCCACGATGCTCGTCGGTGACGCCCAGGTGCTGCTGCACATCCCGTCGTCGTTCGAGGTCGTCACCAAGAAGCACGCCGTCGACACCGCGACCGACACCGAAGCCGTGTTCGGCATCTTCGTCGACAGCCGCGACGAGGTCGAGCGCATCGTGGACCGCGCCGTCGCGGCAGGCGGCCGGGAGTACTCCGCACCGTGGGACGCGGACTTCTTCTACCAGCGCGTCTTCGAGGACCCCGACGGCCACCAGTGGGAGATCTGCTGGGTCAAGAACACCTCGGCGGGCTGAGAACACACCGGGCGGACAGTCCCCGACCCGGACCCGGCATCATCACCGCGATGAGGGGCTGTGGCCGTGGTGCGGCGCAGGTCGCCTACCCAGGTGTTCAGCCAAGCGCCGTCCGGTATGTCCTGGGCGGCTTCCCAGGCATTGGCCCGGCGGACTGTGTACAGCCGGGTTGCATGTCTCACTCCTGACTTCATCCAAACGGCGCGTACGGCGCACGCCTGGCTGTTAGGTTCGCCGTCCTAGAGGCAGGAGATCGGGGATGAGTGGGTCGAGGTCAACCGCGGTCGTGTGCGCCATGGTGGCGGAGGTCCTGTTGGTCGGGTTGGTGGTGCTCGGCGGGCTGAGCCCGTCATTGGGTGCCGCGTTGGCGGCGGTGGGGCCACGGGTGGTGTTGGTCGCAGGTCTTGTGCTGACCGCGCTGGGTGCGGTTTCACTGTTCGCACCGGTGCCCAGGGGCGGCCGGGTCGTGCTCGCTGTGTCGCTCGCCGGGGCCGCCGGGGGTGTGGTTGTGCTCGGGTTCGGGGCACTGGCCGACTCCGACGCCTCGGGGGTGGCCATCCTGCTGCTCGCCGCGGCCGTCGCCATGGCCGCGTTGGCTGCCGCCCTGCCCCGTGCCCAGTCGCGTGATGACCGGAGAGTGTGAGATGGCAGAAGACCTGCTTGCCGAACTCGGCAAGTTGCAGCAGTACGCGGCTGGGCTCAGTGGCCTGCTCGCCGAGGCGTAGGCGGAAGCGCCGCGCTCGACCGAGGGGACCGACCGCTCCGGCTCCATCCGGGTGGTGCTCGGCCGCGACGGCCTGCTCGAAACGCTCCGGGTCGATGCCAACTGGAATCGGGCGTTGGAAGCGGAGGCCTTCGGGTCTGCGGTGCTGGAGGCCTTCCAGGCGGCGACGGGGGAGCGGCTCGCGGAGTGGACCCGCACCCAGCAGGCTCTCGGCCTGCAAGCCGAGGTCGACAACTTGCGCACCGTCCCGACGCCCGTCTCCGGCGAGATCCCGCTCGCGTTCCGGCGCTCCGCCGGGCAACCGCCGCCGCGTCCTCTCGGCGACCTCGCCGAGGACTTGATCTCCGCGTTCGACGAAGTCGGCCGCGCACCTGCCCCGAAACCCGCGACGGGCACCGGCTCGGCGGCGGGCGGGAAGGTGACGCTGACGCTGTCGCCGTCCGCGCTCGTGTCCTGCACCGCCGACCCGGCCTGGGTGTCGCGGCAGACTGCCACGATGCTCACCAATGCCCTGCTGGAGGCGCTGGCCGCCGCCCGCGCCTCCCTGCGCGAGGCCGCGCCCGCGCCCGAGTCCCCGCTCAACGACCTGCTGTCGGAGGTCTTCGCCATCCTCGGCGACCCCGGCCGCCTGCGCCCCTGAGGAGTACCGCCATGACCATCCCGAGCAAGGCGAGCATCCGGGTCGCCACCGACGCGCTGCGCGCCGAGGGTGCCGTGTGGTCCGCGCAGGCAGGCGTCCTCGACACCCTGGCGGGCAAGGCCGAGGGCCTGCGGCTGACCAGGATCGAGGCAGGCCTGTTCCAGGTGGTCTTCTCCGCCTATGAGGAGGCGGTCACCACCGTCACCGACCGAGCTCGCGAGGGCTCCCGGCGCATGGACGAGATCGCCGCGACGCTCATCCAGGTCGCCAACACCTACGACCAGGAAGAGCAGGCGAACGAGCACGGCCTGCGCAACGTCTACTGAGCAGGGGAAGCACGTGGCATTCAGCGAGGCCCAGTTCCAGGCGGCCGTCGACAAAATCAACACCGGAATGAACGACCTGTCAGCGAAGATGGGCGAGATCCTCCCGGCCGCCCGGGCGGGTGTGAACCACTGGTACGTCCCGGACTTCGTCGCCGACATGGTGATATGGTCGGCGGAGAAGGCGGTGTCCCTGGCGAAGTCCATTTGGGACAAGATCGTCGAGGTGCTCAAGGGGGTCGCCGCCCCGGTCCACTTCTTCAAGTACGCCTTCGACTGGCAGGATGTTCGCGGCTTGGCAAGTGACGTGGTGGGTTCGGTGAAGCCGGAGGCCCTCACCGGCACCTCGGCCTGGCACGGTTCGGCTGCGGACGCCTACCGCAAGAACATCCCCCCGCAGGGTGCGGCGGCGACCCGCGTCGGCACGGTCGCGGACAAGGCGTCGGTCGCACTGGGCATCTGCGCGGCGGCAGGCTTGGCGTTCTACATCGCGATCGGCGTCATCCTGGTCAAGTTCATCGTGGCCATGATCGCCGTGGTGGCGGCCATGGGCTCGGTGGCCTTCTCCTGGGCGGGCGTGGCCTTGGCGGTGGAGGAAGCGGGGGTCAACACCGGCCTCATCATCGCCGCCATCAGCGCCCTCACCGCCGTCCTCGGCGCCCAAGCCCAGCAATTGGTCGCCCTCCACGGCGAAGCCCGCGACAACAGCGTCTTCCCCGGTGGCACCTGGCCCGACCCGGTAGCCGCCACCTATGGCGATGGCACAGTGAAAGATGGAAACGCAACCTGGTCCCTTGCCTGATTCCGACCTTGTCCCCGCCTTCTCCGGCACCCGCATACCACCGCGTAGGGAATCGAGTTCCTTCCCGGCGCGGGGTATGTGCCCCGTGGAGCACCGATCTTGTGCCCGCTGCACGAACTCCCCAGCGCCCGGTTCAGCCTGCGGGGAACAGGGTGGAGCCGAGTGGCCGCTGCCGGTCGAACCCCGGGAGCACCAGGAAGGTCGCGCTCGCCGTGGTCGTGGTGAACGGGAGGAGCGCGTCGGAGCGCTCCATGTGGGTGAGGGTGGTGGTGAAGGTCCGCAGGTCGTTCTGGAAGCTGATGAACAGCAGGCCGGGGGCGGGGTCGTCGGTGCTGTAGGAGCGGCGGAGCATGAGGCCGACGCCGATCGCCCCGGCGTGCGCGCGGCGCGCGTGGGCGTCGGCGGGGACCAGGTACCTGCCGTCGGGGGTCTTGGCCGCGAGGTCCGGTCCGGCGGCGGCGGGACCGCCCGACAGCGGGGCACCCGTGTCCCGGTGGCGGCCGATGACGGCTTCCTGGTCCGAAGTGGACAGACCGGCGAACCGCGGCAGGTCGAGCTCCATGCGGCGGAGCACGGCGATGGTGCCACCGGCCACCGGCGGCGGTGCGGCCAGCCACAGGTCCCGTTGCCGCTCGGCGGGTGTGTGCGGTCCCACGATGCCGTCGACGAACCCCAGTTGGTTCCGGGGCGCGGTGCGCCCCTCGGCCAGGGCGGTGCCCGGGCCGCGCCTGCCGGACTGCCGCCAGCGCTCGCGGACGCCCGCCCGGCCCAGGAGTGCCGCCGCCGCGACCGACAGCAGCGGGGCTTCGCTCGCGCACACCTGCACCAGCAGGTCACCGCCGCGTTCCCGGTCGGCGACCTGCTCCCGGGCGAACGGCGGCAGGTCCGCCGCGCCGGGCAGCGCCGGGTCGGCCAGCCGGACGACCCGGGGGCCGATCCCGACCGTCACGGTGAGGTCGCCCGGCGCGAGGCCGAGCAGTCGCGGGTCGGTGCCCGCGGTGAGGGCGAGGACGGTCCGGCCGAGTTCGGCCAGCAGCGGTCCCACCGCCGTGGTGTCGTCGAGGTCGGCCACGACCGCGAGCAGGTTGGGTTGGGCGTCCCGGGGTTCGGCGATCCCCGCCTGGTGCTCGCCCGTCGCGGGAGGCTGGGCCGCGGGCGCGGGTCGGCCGGGCGGTCCGCCGGAACGGCTTTCGCACCCGGCGACGAGACCGGCGGTCACCGCGGCACCCGCGGCGCCGAGGAACGTCCGACGTGACGGGTGGCGGTTCACGGACCGCAGCGTGCCACACGCCGCTCGACGCGGGCCAGTTCCGGGCCGTGCCAGACTCGGTCCATGCCTCGTGTGGGTTTTCGTTTCCGGGCCGCGCTTCTGGTCGTTCTGGCGGTGTCGCTCCCCGGTTGTTCCGGCGACGACAGCGCACGTCAGGGCGACCGCCCCGCCGGTGAGCGCGTCACGATCCGGGTTCCGGCCGACGCGCCGACGATCTCGGCCGCGGTGTCCCTCGCGCAGCCGGGGGACCTCGTGCTCGTCGCGCCCGGGGTGTACCACGATCGAGTGAAAATCACGACGCCGGACATCACCCTCCGGGGCGAATCCCGCAATGACGTGGTCCTCGACGGGCAACTGCGGCAGTCGAACGGCGTCGTCGTCGCGGCGTCCGGGGTGGCGGTGGAGAACCTGACCGTCAAGGGGAACACCCAGAACGGGGTCCTGGTCACGGGTTCGGCCAAGGCGATCGACGGCGCGCCGGGCGAGGGCGGCTACGACACCGGCGACGAGGAGGTCCACTTCGTGGAGTCGTTCCTGGTCTCGCACGTGACCGCCACCGGCAACGGCCTGTACGGCATCTACGCGTTCTCCGCGCGCAACGGCGTGATCGAGGGTTCGTACGCCTCCGGGAGCGCCGACTCCGGGATCTACCTCGGGCAGTGCAAGCCGTGCCGCGTCGTGGTGCGCGACAACGTCGCCGAGCTGAACGCGATCGGTTTCGAGGGGACCAACGCCAGCGGTGACGTGTACGTGGTCGGCAACCGCTTCTCCGGCAACCGGGTCGGCCTCACCACCAGCTCCGACCACCAGGAGAAGTTGCTGCCGCAACAGGGTTCCGTCATCGCGGGCAACCTGGTCGCGGCCAACCAGCAGGCCGCCACCCCCGAGCAGGCGGACGGCGGGTGGGGCACCGGTGTGGGCATCGACGGCGGGAGCGACAACCGGGTGATCCGCAACCGCATCACCGACAACGCCAACGCGGGCCTGGTGATCACCGCCACCCAGGACCTCCCGGCGAACGGCAACCAGGTCCTGGACAACGTCTTCACCGCCAACGGGGTCGACGTGGCCTGGACGTTCCCCACGCAGACCAAGGGGTACGGCAACTGCCTCGGCGACGCGGACACGCGCACCGTGCCCGCCGGGCTCGCGGCGGTCGCCCCCTGCCCGGCGACCGCCGGGTCGCCCTCCCCGTCCGGGGTGCTGACCGGCCCGCGCCCACCCCGGGGCATCCCGTTCACCGACGTGGCGGCACCGCCCGCGCAGCCCCAGATCCCGAACACCGCCGGGGCGACCGCGGTGCCCGCCGTCCCCGCACTGCCCGACCTCGCCGGTGTCCCGGCGCCGTCGGCGTCCCTGCTGGCCGACCGCGCGCTGGTGCGGGTGTCCTAGGGCGGCCGTCACCGCGGCGGGGCGATCCCGGGGACCGGGGGCACCGCGGCCCGGCTGTGCGTGTCGAAGTCGACGACGACCGGTTCCGGCTCGGAGGCCACCGCGGCCCGGACCCGGTGCATGGTGCCGTCCTGCCCGAGCCAGTAGCGCACCGAGCCCGCCGTGGCCGCCCGGTCCCGGGTGCCGGGACCGAGCACGACGTCGACCCGGTGACCGTTCACCTGGTCCTGCCCGATCCAGGCGGCGCCGTTCTGCGGGAGCAACTGGGCGTTGTCCGGCCGGTCGCTGCCGAGCCCGAGCACGATGGCCAGGGCGGTGTCCAGTGTGCTGCCGGATGTCAGGAGTGGACGGTGGTGCCACCCCGTCGTGGGTGGCGTGGTCGGCGCCTGCGTGGGTGTTTCCCCCATCGGGTGAACGAACACAGTGGTCCTCGACCACTCGATCAGCCCATCGCCGGAGGTGTTGCGCCCGGTTCCGCGCACCACGCCGTATCCGAGTTGGGTTCGGTAGTCCACCGATCCGGTGATGACCAGGCCACCCGCCGGGTCCGGCACGGTGATCGTCACCGCGCGCCCGCCCGCCTCGAAGTTGCGGAACCGCGCGATCGCCAACCGGTCGGCCTCGTCCGCGGTCAGCGCGCGCGGTCCCGCCACATCCGTTGTCCCGCAAGCGGTGAAGGCCACGGCCACCGCGACGACCACCGCGGCGGCGAGCCCGGTGAGGACCGCGATCCGCCGCCGCGACCGCTGGGCGGTTTCCCTGGGGATCGGCATGACCGTCGAGGCTAACAGCGGTTCGGATTCACCCGAAAGTTCACCCGCTTCCCCGTAGCGGGTAGGCGCGCGTTCTGGTTTCCTGGTTCGGCTCGGTTGCACGCGCGACCCGCCGCGTGCCTTCAACCCGAACCGGATGTGTTGCCCGGTAACGGGAAACCATCCACGGCAAGGGGACAACTGTGGCTGTGCGCGGAGCCGGTAAGACAAGAGACCACAGAACGCGGACCGGCGCTCGTCGACTGGCCCGGGTGGGGTTGTCCGGTCTGCTGCTGTTCGGGTGCGCCTCGGGCACGGTGGTGGCGGGCGGCGCCACGGCCGCCGCGTCGACCACGGACGGCACCCTGACGGTCCAGGTGCTGCGGGACTTCTTCGGCACCGGCGTCATCAACACGACGATGGACACGCCGCAGCAGGGCATGACCGTCGAGGTGACCGACGTGGCGGGCCACAGCATCCGGGCGTCGACGGACGCGACCGGCAAGGTCGTCGTACCGCCGTCGGCGGAACTCGTCGGCGGCCAGTACCGCGTGGACGTGTCGATCCCCGCCCGGTACGGCGACCACCTGCGGGCGGCGCCCGCCTCGACGAAGCCCGACCACTTCGACAGCTTCACCTCCTTCGCCGACGTCCGCGACGGCGAGGACCGGTCGGTGATCACCGGGGTGTGGAACCCGGCCGACCACACGCTGCCCGACAGCCGCTACTACGTCCCCGTGCAGAGCCCGGCCGTGAACCGCGACGGCAGCCCGGCCGACCCGGGCGGCCGGGCGCTGGTGGCGTTCGACCAGGGGGCGCGCGGCACCTGCCCCGACCAGGTGGCGTGCCCGACGGTCGTCAACACCCAGGCCCAGGTCGGCACCACCTGGGGCCTGGCCTACGACAGGGACCGCAAGCGCGTCTTCCAGTCCGCCTTCGCCAAGCGCTTCACCCGGTACGGCCCCGGCGGTGGCGGCGCGATCTACGCGACGCCCGCCGACGGCTCGGCGCCACCGGTGCTGTTCGCCACGGTGCCCGGTGCCGCGACGACCGAGCACGGCGCCGTCGACATGCGCAAGGACCCGGCCTTCGTGGACGTGCCGGGCAAGGAGGGCCTCGGCGGCCTCACCGTGACCGAGGACGGCAAGACCCTCCACGCGGTGAACCTGCTGACGCGCGAGCTGGTGAGCTTCGACGCCACCGCGGCGACCGCGCCGGGCGTGGCGAAGACCGTGCCCATCCCCGACCCGGGGTGCGCGGCGGCGACCGACTGGCGGCCGTTCGCCCTCACCGCCCACGACGCGAAGCTCTACGTCGGCGGCGTGTGCTCCGCCGAGAGCACGCAGGACCGGGCCGACCTCGAGGTCTTCGTCCACGCCTACGACGGTTCGACGTTCACCGAGGTGCTGTCCCACGGGCTGGCGTACCCGCGCGGCTACGTGATCCCCTCGCGCACCCACCCCGACACCAACCACTGGAACCCGTGGAACACCGACCCGGCGAGCTGGGACGAGCGCAACCGGGAGGGCGTCTTCATCGATCCGCAGCCCGAACTGGCCACCATGGCCTTTACCAGGGACGGCTCGCTGGTCCTGGGGTTCCGCGACCGGTTCACCGACGTCCTCGGCGCGGGCGGCTTCGACCCGCGCCCGGCCGTCGACACCCCGCAGTCGGCCATGTCCGGTGGTGACATCACCATGGCCTGCGCCAAGCCCGGTGGCGGGTTCGACTGGGAGGGCACCGGCGAGTGCCCCAACCACGGCACGTCGGCCAACAACGGCAGGCAGCCCGACGGCGTCGTCGAGTACTTCCACGGCGACTTCTTCGACCCGGGCCGGTCGGGCAGCGGCACCCACCAGGAGACGGCGCAGGGGTCGGTGGCCTACATCCCGCAGCAGCAGTGGGTCGTCAGCACCGAACTGGACCCGGCCAGGGACGTGAACTCCAACGGGGCGGGCTTCTACGACGTGGACACCGGTGTCGGCCCCGGCCACGAGAACCCCACCCACGGCTACCAGTTCGTCGGGCCCCGCGACAACGGCTTCGCCAAGGCGGGCGGCCTCGGCGACATCGCCTACCAGACCGCGAACGCGCCGGTCCAGATCGGCAACGTGGTCTGGTTCGACGGCGACCACAACGGCGTCCAGGACCCGTACCACGAGGACGAGGTGCCGCTCGAAGGCGCGACCGTGCACCTGCTGGACGCCGAGGGCAAGCAGCTCGCTACCACCCGGACCGACGCCGCGGGCGAGTACTACTTCGGCGGGGTCGGCGCCACCCCCGAGCTGACGAGGGGAGCGCGGTACACGGTGCGGTTCGACGTGTGCACCGCGGCGACCGACAACGTCCCCGGCACCCCACCGGCGGAGGACCTGCGCTTCACGCTCCCGACCGCCGGTGACGACCGGACCCGCGACTCCAACGTCACCCCGCCCACCACCGGGAAGCTCTGCGACGGGTCCACCCCCGTCACCGCGCCCGCCGAGGCGGGCGGCGTCGACCACACGATCGACGCCGGGGTGCACATCCCGAAGCCCGACCCGCCCACGACGCCGCCCACCAGCGGGGCACTCCCCACGAGCGAGGCGGTGTCACCCGTCGAGCCGGGGGCACCCGAGCAGCCGTCGAGCCGGGCGGACGAGGATTCCCTGGCGCACACCGGCCTCTCCGCGCTGCCCGGTCTGGTCTTCCTCGGTGCCCTGGCCGTCGTCGCGGGCGTGGCGCTGCGCGTCGTCAGCCGCCGACGCCGCACCGGCTGACGCCGACCCGCCGCGCCGTGCGCGAGATCGAGCCGGTGATCTCGCGCACGGCTAGGGCCTGTCCTGCGGATCTTCACTTGAGATGGAGGACGATGCAGGCGGGGATGATCTCGGCTCGGTGGTAGGCGGCTCGTTTGGCGAACCTGGTGGCCAGGCCGCGGAACTGCTTGAGCCGGTTGAAACAGCGTTCGACGACG